>JBDRLK010000543.1:0-21766 GCA_043813155.1 Pseudomonadota bacterium
ATCCTCACGCCCAATTACAACGACGCCCACAACAATCACCTGCATTTTGACGTGCGGCCGGGCGATAACAGGTTCTACCTCAGGTAAACGGCAATCAGCTTTTTGATGACCTCACAGCCCAGGCTTAAGCCTGCGGCTACCTCTCGATGCGGAAGGAAACTTTCGCCCTCACGCGGAAAACCTCGATCTTGTCATTTTTCATCCTGACGTCGAATTCCCTGGCGCCTATTCTCGTAATCCCCCTGACACTTTTTGCCGCTTCCGCGACCACGCTTCTCATTGCCTCCTCCCAACTGTTCGGGGATTCGCCGACGAGCTCAATAATTTTTACAACTGAACCTTCTGCCATTTTAAAGTCCTCCTTTTTATGCTTTGCGGTTTATCGGGTTAAAACACCTACATTAGCGCTGTTCTGCGGGAAAATCAATGGTGTCGTGACATCTCTTGACAAAGGGGAAAAAATCGAATTCAATAGGTGGCCTGTTATAAGCACATGGAGGTTACTCAATGTCCGGAAACATACCAGAAAAAATCAAGGGCTGGCAGTTCACGGCGCCTGAAAAAGCGCTGGAGCCGGCCGAATATGACGTCCCCGGCCTCAAGGAGGAGGATATTCTCGTAAGGGTGGCGGGCTGCGGCCTGTGCCACACCGATATGAGCTTTATCTACGGCGGCGTGAGGACGAAAGCCGAGCTTCCCCTGACCCTGGGCCACGAAATCAGCGGAACCGTTGTCAGCGCGGGCCCGGCGCTTTCCCGCCTGGTGGGTAAAAACGTCGTCATCCCGGCCGTCCTCCCCTGCGGCGAGTGCGACCTGTGCAGAAAAGGCAGGGGCAATGTCTGCCGCAAACAGGTCATGCCCGGGAACGATTTTCACGGCGGCTTTGCCGATTACATAGCAGTCCCCGGAAAATTCGCGGCCGTAGTGGACGACCTCAAGGGATTCGACCTGGCCGAGCTTTCCGTGATTGCCGACGCCGTGACCACGCCCTACATGGCGGTAAAAAAGGCCAGGGTCGAAAAGGGCGACCTGGCCATCGTCGTCGGCGTGGGCGGAATCGGGACCTATGCCGTGCAGGTGGCGGCGGCCTTCGGGGCCACGGTCATCGCCGTGGACATCGACGATAAAAAGCTCGAAAAACTGCGCGGCTACGGGGCGGCCTACACCGTCAACGTCACGGGAAAGGACACCAAGGAGGCCCAGAAAGAGATACGGGATTTGGCCAAAAACAAGTCGCTGCCCCGTTACGGCTGGAAGGTGTTCGAAACCAGCGGCACCGCGCCCGGCCAGGACCTCGGCTTCGCGCTCCTGTCCTTTGCGGGCACGCTGGGCGTGGTGGGCTTCACCATGGACAAGGTCAAGATCCGTCTCAGCAACATGATGGCCTTTGACGCGGACGCCTTCGGCGTGTGGGGATGCCTGCCTGAATACTACCCCGACGCCATCAACCTTGCCCTCGACGGGAAGATTGAAATCCGCGATTTTTCCGAGCGCCATCCCATGAGCGAAATCAACGACGTGATTCAGCTCGCAAAGGAGCACAAGCTCGAAAAGAGGGCCATCCTGGAGCCCGGCGCATAGAAGGGGCCGGACTGAAAGCGCTGCGGGGGCCCACCGTAATTCAAGGAGGAAAAAATGAAGGAGTTAAAAAACCACGACCTGACAAAGGACCTGGCTCTGACGAATGTACTCTATGAGAAGAGGCCGGCCAAGGACCCTGCCGGAAACGCGGTGGAAGGCCTCACCAATGCCTGGATTATCCTCAACAACCCGAATCAGTTCAATTCCTACACCACGCAGATGGTCAAGGACGTCATCCTGTCTTTCCGGACGGCCTCCAACGACAGGAGCGTCAACTGCATCATTTTCACGGCAGTCGGCGACAAGGCCTTCTGCACGGGCGGAAACACGAAGGAGTACGCCGAGTACTACGCGGGCAACCCGCAGGAGTACAAGCAGTACATGAGGCTGTTCAACGACATGGTCACGAACATTCTCATCGCGGACAAGCCCGTGATCTGCAGGGTCAACGGCATGCGCATCGCCGGGGGCCAGGAAATCGGGATGGCCTGCGATTTCACCGTGGGCTCGGACCTCGCGAGGTTCGGCCAGGCCGGGCCCAAGCACGGCTCGGCGCCCGACGGCGGGTCGACGGACTTCCTCGACCTGTTCGTGGGCATGGAAGTCGGCATGTACTCCGCCGTTCTCTGCGAGACGTGGACGGCCTACGAGGCCCTCAGGTTCGGGCTCATTTCCGAGGCCGTGCCCGTCACGAAAGTGGACGGAAAATTCATCCCCAATCCCATGGTCATCACCGACAGGTGGGTCGACCCGGCAACGGGAAAGATCGTCTATGGAAACATGAAGACGGGCGACGAGCTCCGGAAGGGAAAGGAGCTCCTCAAGAGCGCGCAGATCGACCTGGCCCCGCTCGACGCGGCCGTCGATGCGCTCTCGGCCAAGCTCCTCATGACCTTCCCGGGATGCACCATCAAAACCATCGGGTCCATGCGCAAGAAAAAGATGGAGCCCTGGTACAGGAACTCCGAGTCCAACCGGGAATGGCTGGGGCTCAACATGATGGGCGAGGCCAAGGCCGGGTTCCGGGCGTTCAACGAGGGGCCGAAGGACAACAGGGAGATCGATTTCCTCGAGCTCAGGCGGCGCCTGGCCGGGGGCCAGGACTGGAGCGACGAGCTGATCAAGGAAATATCGCCGCAGTACAAAAAGTAGCTGCACGCCCTTAGGGCTCGCGAAATAATAACGTCCCATTTTGAGGCGTATTTCTAACATTATGTTTACCAAGCTTCTTCTGGGCGCCGAGGCGCCCGGCTGGCAAGGCGCTTCGGTCCCCGTCACGACGGAGGCATAGTCGTTCTATGTCGACGAGTGACGGGGTGCAGCAACGCAGCCAGCCGGGATGGATCGGCGTCCAGAAGTGGGAAGTTATTTTTTCGCGAGCCCTTAATACGTTTCCTTTCGCATGTATCGCCGCTTTGGCCCATAGCCCGTAGTGCGGGCCGCCTGCAACGAGGCTGAAGCCGGCGGGGCTGAAGGCAGCTTTCGGGATGGTGCCCACCGGGGAATCCGGAAAATCGAGCTTAAAGAGAGGTGGCGGAGGAGAGCCCGTAACCAGTCGTTATCCCGTCGTCATCACGACCTGGCAGATGAACTCGTTGGAGTTGGGCTGGTAGCTGTCGACGACGAGGTCCTCGCAGGTGTAGCCCCAGACCGTGGTACCGGCACTATCGCCGTCGATGGTCAGGATGTAGGTCCCGAAGTCGAGGATGTCCCAGTCGAGCTGCTCCGCGCAGTCTGCCGGGTTGACGTCGATGTCCACCTCGTCGTAGAGGTAGTCGCCCTCGCACGCGGCGCCCTCGTAGCACAGAAGGTAGCCCATCTGCGTGACCGAGTCCGGCGGGAAGTCGCAGTTGCCGTAGGCCGGGTCATCGGTTTTATCCGCCCACTGCAGCTCCACGCCCAGCGGGCCGTAGTCGCCGGCATAGAAGTTCACGGTCCCCAGGTCGTTGGCGCCCGAAGCGAGCGTTTTCGTGTCCCATGCGTCGGACTGGGAGATGAGCGTGCCGCCCGAGTTGTACAGGCCGAAGGCGAAGTGAAGGCTGTCGCCGGCTTCCCACTCCTCCGTTGTCAGGCCCTCGCCGGCCGAGCACGTGAAATCGAAGTGCTGGTCCGTCACGCTGTCGCCGTCAGTGTCGATCCAGAGCTGGACCGTCGTGGCCTCCATCATCCCGCAGATCTCCGCTGTCGATCCCGTGCCGAAGGCTCCTTCCTCGCCGCCCAGGATGCCGTGGACATACCATACGAAGCTGACCGCGGCCCCGCCCGTGGCCGGGCAGTCGGCAGGGCAGTTGGCCGTGTTCTCGCCCGATTCGCAGACTCCGTTGTTGTTGCAGGTAACGTCGCACTCACCGCAATCCTCGGAACAGCAGGAGCAATCCTCTCCGGAATCGCATACCCCGTCGCTGTTGCACGTGCAGACCTCGCAGCCGGGCAGTGACATGACGCCGGCTAACGCAACTGCCGTCAGAATGATAAGAACCTTTGATTTTTTCATTTTTTCCTCCTTCTGGGTTTCTTCCTTGTTTTTTCCTTTCGGAATTTGTTTATTATAGCACAAATTTATATTTTGAAAAGAGCCGGAAAAATTCCGGCTCTTTTATTATCTCCTTTTCGGGAGGCTGAAGCCTCCCCTACCCTACCCGACAATCGTTCCTTTTCGGGAGGCTGAAGCCTCCCCTACGCCAGTGCTCAGGGGGTTTGCGTCATCTGCACCTGGCAGATATATTCGTTGGACCCTGGATCGAACTCGTCCACCAGCAGGTCCAGGCATTCCAGGCCCCAGAGCGTTGTGCCAATCTCATCCTCGCCGTCCACAACGAGCGTGAACGTGCCGAAATCCAGAAGGTCCCAGGTCAGGTTTTCCCTGCATTCCACGGGCGCCGTGTCGATGTCGACCTCGTCGTAGAGGCTGCCCGCGGGGCATTCCCCGCCGTCCAGCTCTCCCATGCACAGCAGGTAGCCCATGGCGGACACCGTGGCCGGGGGAAAGTCGCAGTCTCCATGGGAAGCGCTTTCCACGGCGTCGGCCCACTGCAGGTCCACTGACAGGGGGCCGTAATCGCCCACGATGAAATTCACCTCGCCCAGGTCGTTGTCGCCCGCCGACAGGGTCTCGTAGGCCCACTCGCCGGTCTGCGAGAGCAAATCCCCCCCGCCGTCGTACAGGCCGAAAGCATACTTGATGTCTTCCCCGGAATCGAAGATGAGCCCCGAGGTCCCCGCCCCGTAACTGCAGTCGAACTCGACCACGCGGTCCGTCTCGTCGTCTCCCGTCTCATCCAGCCACAGCTGGACCGCGGCCGCGCCCACGGCCCCGCAAAGCGTTGCGTCGCCTTCCAGGAAGTGAATGGACCAGGCAAAGCTCACCGCAGCGTCGTGCGGGGGGGTGTAGGTGAAATCCACGGTCCCCAGATCGTTGAGGCCCGCGCTCAGCGCCAGCGTGGACCAGCCGTCCGACTGCGTGAGAATGGAGCCGGACCTGTCGTACAGGGCGAACGCGTACTTGACGATGTGGCCTGACGCAAAATCCTCGGGCGTCGCGCCGGAGCCGTCCTCGCAATCAAACTCGTAAAACCTGTCCGTCCTGTCGTTGCCAGTCTCGTCGAACCAGATCTGGACGGTCCCGGCGCCCACTCCGGCGCAGACCCCGTAGTTGGCGGGCAGGCCGCCGATGGTCCAGGCAAAGGAAACAGCGGCGTCTCCCGGGCAGGCGCCGCAGTCCCCGGCACAGCTCCAGCAGCTCTCGGGAGCGTCGCAGGACCCGTCCCCGCACACGGGCGTGCAGGTCCCGCAGTCATCGGGGCAGCTCGAGCAGTTTTCGCCGGCCTCGTATACCCCGTTGCCGCAGTCCATGCACTGGCCGCAGTCCCCGGGGCAGCTGTAACATGACTCGCCGCCCTCGCAAATGCCGTTGCCGCAGTCCGTGCACACGCCGCAATCTTCGGCGCAGCTGTAGCAGGACTCCCCGGAGCCGCAGATCCCGTTGCCGCATGTGCCGACCGTGACCTCGCAGCCCAGGTGCAAAAGGCTGAAACAGATGATAGCCAGGGAAAATAATGGGGTTTTCATTTGACGCACACCATAATTGACGATTGCTCTGTTTTAATATTCAATTGAGCAGCCTTCTTCGCAGGCCGGCCTGTAGCGCGGCCCTTCAGGGCCGCTTCGGCGGGGCTGAAGCCCCGCACTACGGGGGGCAGGGCGATCAATCGGACAGCTTCGGCACCTCGCACTCAAAGCTGTTCGATCCTTCTTCCCAGCTGTCCACAACGAGGTCCCCCTCGTCAGGCGCCCTGCACCGCGTGCTCCACAGGATGGAGCCGCTCTCATTCCTGCCTTCGATATCCAGCCTGTAATTGCCGTACTGAACCGGGTCCCATGCCAGGCCCTCGAGGCACGGGCTCCCGTCCTCCACGTCCAGCTCCCTGACGAGCCTGTAGACCCATTCGTCTTCCTCTTCAACGAGCGCCTTCAGCGTGTAACCCAGGTAAGCCACGCCCGCTTCCACGCAGGCGCCGCGGGCGTCCTCGTCGACCTCCCATGTCAGCTCCACGCCCAGGGGGCCGAACCCTTCCCGCGCGAGGTCGAAGTCGATCGTGCCGAGCTCGTAGCACGAGGAAATGCTTCCCGAACCCCCGACGCTGCAGCTCGAGATCGAGGCCGGGCTGCCATGCGGCGTCAGCTCGCATAAGGCCGGCTTTTCGCACTCTTCGTAATCCGTGCACCAGCCCATCTCGCCGAGCCACCAGTCGCAGACCCCGAAGCTGAAATCACTCTGCCTTGCCAGGAGGACGTCTTCCTCGCCTTCGGATTCCGAGACAATGACCAGCTGCACGCAGGTGGGGGTTCCGGCAAAAAAGTAATTCCCCGTCCATCCGGCTCCCGCCACGCACGAACCCTCCTGCCCTCCGCAGTCCCCGTCGCTCGTGCATGCCGTCACCTCCGGGTCGGTATCCATGCACACGCCGCCCTGGAAATCGAAGCTGTAAACATAATAGCCGTCGCGAAGATCGCCGTCACAATCGGAATCCTCCCACAGCTCGACCTTGAGCAGGGCGTTGCTTCCGCCGACGTAGATCAGGTCGTCCGGGAACTGGCCGCTTACGGTCCAGCGCACAAAAAGGGACATGTCGGGAAAAGGCTCGGGGTCGGGGCCCGGCGGCGTGCAGGAGAAAAGGACCGCGCTCGAGACAAGTAAAAATGAGGTCGACAGCGTTGTTTTCATGTAATTTATCTTTCGGTTATTAATGCAAAACCGGGGCCTGATTCCTGATTGACAAATGATTTATTGCACTATAGTATAAATTGGCATTTTGTGCAACGGGCCGTAAACCCGCGAGCAGCCTCGTGGCGAGGGCGGGTTTGAGGCCCGTTGCACACAGCAAGCGGGAGTAGTTCAGTGGTATGAACGCCACCTTGCCAAGGTGGATGTCGGGGGTTCGAATCCCCTCTCCCGCTCAAACAAGGAAAACTTTTCTTCCGCGGGCGGTTGTTGAAACCGCCCTTTGTTTATTGGAATGATGCCTGAAGATAATGACAAGCCCGGTGAAACCCTGGCCAATGCGTCAGAGGATGTTGCAAGCCCGCCACGGGAAAAACCGCAAGGCGAAGAGAAACCGGCCCCTGAAGAAAGAAAAGGCGGCAGCAGCTGGAAGCCGGCGCTGATCCTGACCATTGCCTTTTACGTCATCTACGGGCTGGCCTTCAACACGCGGCTTCTCAAGCCTTCGCCTGACAACCACTTCGTGTACCAGGCGGACGCTTTCCTCAACAAGCAGCTGAACCTGACGCGTCCTCCGCCCCACGGCAACGACTGGGTGAAGTACGACAACAAGTGGTACGTTTCTTTTCCCCCGCTGCCCGCCATCATGATGATGCCCGGCGTCAAGATCTGGGGCTACAAGTTCAACGACAGGCTTTTCACGTTTTTCTTCACTCCCCTCCCCATCCTTTTCCTTTTCCTGGCCCTCGAGCGCCTGCGGAAAAAGGAGCGGATTAAAACATCGATGCGGGAGAACATCGGCCTCTCAATCCTTTTCGGCGCAGGCACGGTGTATTTCTTCGTCGCGGTCCAGGGATCGGTCTGGTTCACCGCGCAGGTCATAGGAACGTCGCTTCTTGCCTGCTATATCTATTTTGCGCTGGATGGCCGCCGCCCGCTGCTTGCCGGCCTCTTTCTCGGCCTCGGGTTTCTGTGCCGCACGCCCGTCTGCTTTGCTTTCCCGCTCCTCGTGTATGAAGTCCTGCGCGCGGCCGACAAGCCCGAGCGGTTCTACGGCTGGATCCTGAAAATCTTCGAGTGGAAGCACCTGCAAAAATTCCTTCTCTTCGCCATTTTCCCGGCAGCCATCGTCGTCTTCGCCATGGTCATCAACACCATGCGCTTCGACAGCCCCTTCGAGTTCGGCCACAGGCACCTTAACGTGCTCTGGACTTCGAAATTCAGCAAGTGGGGGCTTTTCAATTATCATTTCCTGGCAAGAAACCTCGCCACCGTGTTCACGCTGCTCCCCTGGCTGTCGAGAATACCGCCGTACATCACGATTTCCAACCACGGGCTGGCCATCTGGTTCACGACGCCCGTGCTCCTGTACCTGCTGTGGCCCCGCCTGCGGGGAGGCCTGCATACCGCGCTCTGGATCAGCGTGGTCTGCGTGGCAGCGCTGAGCCTCTTCTACCAGAACACCGGCTGGGTGCAGTTCGGCTACCGTTTTTCGATCGACTACATGCTCTTCCTGGTAATGCTTCTGGCTGCCGGCGGAAGAAAGCTGACGAAAACGTTCTGGTCCCTGGTGGCCGTCGGCATCATCATCAACCTGTTCGGGGCCGTCACGTTCGGGAGAATATCTCAATTCTATTCAAGTGATCGAACACAGCTTGAAATTTTCCAACCCGATTAAGCCGCCGTCCGGTCAAACTCTTTTTCATTTCAAGAACTTTACAAATAATAGATAATTAATATATATTTCGTAGTTGTCATTGATTAATCTGCTTTAAAGCATATGAGGAAAAAATGAAAAGATGTGAACACTGCGGCACCCAAAACCCTGATTTCAGCGTTTTCTGCAGCGAATGCGGAAAACCGCTTCCAAAGGGGCCCAAGGTCAAGAAAGAGATAGCGAAAACAATGCTGTCCACCGCAGCGCCGAAATTCGATCAGCCCCCGAAGACAGAGGAGCCGGCGGCGCCGCAGGCTGCCAAGGCAACGCCGGCAACCCAGGTCATGCCGGCCATGCAGGCCCCGCCGGCCGCGCAGGCCGCCCAGGCGGCCCCGCTGGCCGCAAAGGCTACCCCGGCAAAGCCCAAGGAAGAAAAGAAAACCATGATCGGCATGGCTTTCAATGCATCCCAGGTGACGGACGCCGACGGGAAGCAGGCGCAGGCGGCTCCTTCCGCTGCCGTGGCGGCCAAGGCCTCCAGGCCCAGGGCTCCCGAGCCCGCAACACCGGACACGGCAAAGGAAGCGGCGAAGGAGGCGGCGGGCAAGACAATGCTGGGCGTTTCGCCCATTGCAACCGGCGGCGCGCCGCAGGCCCCCGGCGCCGTTCCGGCGGACCTCTCGCTGGGCAAAACCGTGCAAGGGGACAAGCCGGTTTTCGAGCCGATCATGGAGTCGCCGGTCATGGCGCCCGATACAAGGCCTTCCCAGGCTCCCAGGCCCATGGCTTCTTTCCAGCCGCAGCCTCAGCCCGTGCACCAGGCCCAGCCGCCGCAATCCGAGGAGATTCCCCCCGGCGCGATGAAAGTGCCCCAGGCCGACCCGAGATCCAGGGCCCAGGCCCCGCCCGAAGGCATCAAGCTCGAGCACGGCCAGCCTGCGCCGTCAACATCGGCAAGGGCGCCGGGCATGTCAAGGCCGAGCCTCGGCCCTCACAGGATAGGCTCGACCACGATGCTCATGGTGAGAAAGGCCGCCGCTGTCCCGCGATGGCTGATCGTCCTGATCATCGTCGTGGTTGTGGTCGGTGTCGGGCTCGGCTACGTGATCAAGCGTTTCGTGCTCGAACCCATGAAGCCCAGGGCGACCAGGATCTCCATCGAGCAGAATCCTGATTTCCAGTCCGTGAATATCACGGCCGAGCTTGTCAACGTTGATGACGTGGCCAACCTCGAAATCACGAAGAAGAAATTCAAGGTTGAAAAGGGAAAGGCCCTCATCACCCTCCCCATCGGCCCTGTCAGGCTCGGCAGCAACAGCATCGAGGCGGCATTGCTCGACAAGAAGGGGCAGGACAAGGGGACCCTGGCCCTTGATTTCGAGCTTGTAAAATTCTGGCAGCCCCAGCTCCAGACCCTCGATGACGAGAAGAACCCCGTGGTGGGCCTGTACTTCCAGACGCTTCCCGACGCCTCGCTCGTGATTGACGGCAATTCGTCCCCCGGCGAGGGACCCGGAAAATTCCTTTACACGCAAACGATCAAGCAGCTGATGAAAAAAGCGCCGGCCGCGGATGCAGACATGTGGAAAGTCAGCTTTGACTACGAGCTGACGAGCAAGAAGGCAGGAGGCAAGGACAAGGGAACCGTTGAAATCGAGATACCCACGGTCAGGCTGCAGATCGACAGGCCGCCCGACGGGGTCAAGGTCGTCGACGACAAGGTCGAATGCATCGGCAAGACCGACGCGGACGCCGAGGTGACGATAAACGGCTCGCCCGTGGACGTGAATTCCGGGAAATTCGCCATCACAATTCCCCTTCCAAGCCCGGGCGTGTTCGAAATCAAGATAGAGGCCTTCTCTCCCAAGAGGGGCCCCCGCGCCGTCAGCGTGAAAGTCGAGAGGGTCGGCGACATGGAAGCGGAAATAGGCGAGTTCAAGGACCAGGTCGAAAAGGATCTCACGTGGGAAAAGCTCTCCAGGGAGCCGACCGTGTACAAGGGCAAGAAGGTGGCCTACCAGGGCAGGATATTCAACATTCGCACGGAAAAAGGCGTAACGGCCTTCCAGATGCTCGTGAGCGAAGGGTGCCCGGACGGGGCCCGTTGCACGCTCGTCGCCACGTTCCGGGGAGAGACGAGCGCCGGCGAGCAGAGCCTCGTCACCGTTCTCGGCGAGGTGACCGGGGTCCAGACGCTGCAAACCGCGACGGGGTCAAAATTCGACGCCCCGCAGATCGAGGCGAAATTCGTTGTCCCGCAGCAGGACAAGAAGAAAAAGAAGAAGAAGGGAAAATGACAAACCCTAAAACCGCTTTTATCATCAATCCCGACTCCGGCGGCAGGAAAAAAGACAAGCTCCGCAAAGCTCTGATCAAGAAAATCGCGGGCATGTTCCCCGAGTCCCCCCTGGAGTTCTCGGCTTCCGCCGACGATGCATCCGGGCTTACGCGCCGGATGCTCGAGAACGGCTTCGAGTGCATTGCCGTGGTGGGCGGAGACGGATCGATCCGCAGCGTGGTGGAGGGATTTTTCAAGGACGAAAGGGGGACGCCGGTGAGGGAGGGCGCCAGCCTGGCCGTCATACCGCTGGGCACGGGCGGGGATTTTCGAAAGACCCTGGGGCTCGACCGCGATCCTCTCCCGGCCCTTTCGCTCCTCAAGGGCCCGGCCGTGAAACCCTGCGACGTGGGCCTTGTGGAATACACGGACTTCGAAGGCAAAGCCCGCAAAAACTATTTTATCAACATCGCCAGCTTCGGGCTGGGCGGGCTCGTGGACAGGTACGTCCAAAAGTCCGGAAAAAAGCTTGGCGGGACGCTGACCTTCTTTTTTTCGACCGTCAAGGCGTTCCGCAACTACAAGAACGCCACGGCGCTGATAACGCTGGACGACAAGGAAAAAATAACGAAAAAATCTCTTCTCGTTACCGTTGCGAACGGCAGGTTTTTCGGAAGCGGGATGGAAATAGCCCCCATGGCGGACACGAACGACGGCATTTTCGAAATCATTGTCCTCGGTAACCTTCGTTTCAAGGATTTCGCCCTGAACTCACGGCGCCTGTACGCGGGCAAAAAACTCTCGCACCCGGAAATCATTTACAAATCCGCCAGGAAGGTGAAGATCGAGGCCCTGAACGAAAACGAGCCCATGTACCTGGACCTGGACGGAGAGCCTCTCGGCGTCATCCCGGCCACGGTGAAGATTTTCCCGTCGGCGATCAACATCAAAACATAATCCCTTGACTCTCGGCATCAATATCCCCCGCTCGCTGTCACTGCTTCTTTCCATTTTAGGAGGCCTTCTCACGGGCCTCAGCGTCCTCAACTTCGAAACAAACCTGTTTTTCCTGGGCTGGGTGGGCTGGGTGCCCCTTCTTTTCGTGATCGCCTCGCCGGGAAGAAAAGCAGGGGGTGCCTTTTTCTACGGCTGGGTCATGGGGGTCGTGACGCATCTGATGGGATTCTACTGGCTCTGCAGCACAATGGTGCGCTTTGGAAAAATCCCGGTTCCCCTCGCCTTTGCAATATTTCTTCTCGGCTTCGCGTTCACGAGCGGCCTCTCCTACGGCATTATCGCCATGCTGGCAAAAATGATGCTGCGAAGGAAGGTCCCCGTCGCCATCGCCCTGCCCGTCGCCGTCATGATCGGGGAGTTTTTCTTTCCGCACCTCTTTCCCTGGACGGTGGCCATGAGCCTCTGGACCGTCCCGGTCACGTTCCAGACGGCGGAGATCTGGGGAATCTGCGGCATCAGCGGCATCCTCGCGGCCGTCAACGCCGCGGTGTTCCGGAAAATCGCCCATGACGCGGGGTGGCTGGCCGGATCCCGAGGAACGAACCTGACCGTGAGAATAGTCGGGGCCCTCGTCTGTTTTATCTTACTGTACGGCATCGTTCGCATGGACATGGTGGATCATAAAGCGCGGTCGTTTCCCTCGGTCAACGTGGGGATCGTCCAGCCCAACGTTTCCCTTGAGCGCAAGTACAACCCGTCCTACGCCATGAGGACCCTGTGGCTGCTGCAGAGCGCCTCGCTGAACCTGGAGCAGCAGGGGGCCCAGATCGTGGTCTGGCCCGAATCCGCCTACCCCTTCAGGATACCGAGGGGCCAGAAAACGGACAGCGAGGGCGCGCGCAGGATCACGACGCACACGGGCATCCCCATTATCGTGGGCGCGGTGAGCTACGGCGAAGGCAGGGCCTACAACTCAACGTTCATCGCCACGCCGGAAGGCAGGCTCATCGGCCCGTCGGACAAGAACAACCTGGTCCTGTTCGGCGAGCACAACCCCCTGGCCGACATGGTGCCCGGGCCCGTCAAGAAACGGTTCCCCAAGGCCACGAGCCGCGGCTTGACGCCGGGAGACAGGCCCGTCATCCTTTCTCACATGGACCTGCGCGTGGGCGTCCTCAACTGCCTCGAGGACATCCTGTCGAATTACACGGCCGGCGTGGTGCGGACCGGCGCGAACATCCTGGTGAATATCACCAACGACGCCTGGTTCGGCGACTCGGCCGAGCCTTACCAGCATCTTTCGCTTGCCGTCTTCCGGACCGTTGAAACGCGCAGGGAAATGGTGCGCAGCGTGAACACGGGCGTAAGCGCCGCCGTGGATCTGAACGGGAGGCTCAAGTATATCAGCGGGACCTACAGGCAGGAATTCGTCGTGGAGCGCATGGTCCTGTCGGACATGAAAACACCGTACCAGGCAACCGGAAACCTGCTGCGCTGGCTCTGCGTTGCTTTCTTTGTCATGGTCCTGGTTTCCCGGGTCCTGGGCCCCAGACCAGGTTGAAAATGACAGGTTTATCGGATAAGACTTGTAGTCAGAGGGGTGGCAAATGAGATCATCTGCAATAAAGACTTTTTCCATTATTATCGCTGCCGCGCTGATCGGCTGCGCAGGCTGCAGGCCCAAGTCCGGCAGCTCCCCGGGCCCGGTGGGCGAAAGCGAGGGCATCGGCGAGCCGGCTGAGCCATCCGCAGATGCGGCCGGGGACGGTGATAAAGGTGAAAAAAAGGAAATCAAGAATGTCTACTGGAGCCAGGTGGCGGGACAGTTTTACCCATTCGGTAAAAAGGAGGTCGAAGACCTGATCGACAAGTACATGAAAGATACCAGGCTCCTGCCCCAGCTCGAAAAGCGGGACATCGTGGGCTTCATCTCCCCCCATGCCGGCTACGCGTACGCCGGCCCCGTTGCGGCCTGGGGTTACCGCCAGATCCGTGACCGGGAAATCACCACGGCCGTTATCCTGGGATTCAGCCACAGCGGCGCTCCGTCCGTCTCCTCCATCCTGCCCTACGACGGGTACAAAACGCCCCTCGGCGTGGCCAGGGTCGACGGGGACATCAGGAAGCTTCTCGTCGACAAGGGCGAGGGCATTCTCGAGGAGAGCGAATCCCCTTTCAAGGGCGAGCATTCCCTGGAAACACAGGTTCCGTTCATCCAGAAGGCGCTGCCGGGCGTTTCCATCGTCCCCATCATGGTCGCCCACCCCGGCGGAAAGGTCGACGATAAGCTCGCCGGGCTGCTTTTCGACACTCTGGGGAACAGGAAAGACGTCGTCTTCATAGCTTCCACCGACCTGTCCCACTACATGCCCTATGACGATGCCGTGGCGGTCGACACGGAAACGCTCGAGTGGATCGCCGGGCAGAAGTGGAGCACGATCGACAAGGCCGGCCACGGGGCAAACAGGATGTGCGGCTATTTCACGACCGGCGTTCTGATGAAGCTTTTCAGCTACTATGAAGCCAAGGACAGGAAGGGCACGCTCGTGAAATACGCCAACAGCGGGGACACGTCGGGCAACATGTCAAAAGGGGTCGTGGGCTACGGCATCGTTGCCTTCTCGCTTCCCGAAGGCGTAAGAACCGAAGAAAAGGCAGGCAGTAATAAAAGCGCCGCTGCAGCGGCCGCCTCTGACATGGGCATGCGCGCGGCGGTTGACCTGACCGGGAGCGAAAAAACCGCCCTGGAAAAGACGGCCAGGGCCTCGATCGAGGCGTCCCTCGGCAGCAGCAATTACGTTCCCGGGGAGCCGGCCGGCGACAACCTGAAGAAGAAAATGGGCTCCATCGTCTCCATCGAAATAGACGGCAGGATACAGGGAACAGGCATGGAGCTTTCACTGGGCAAGCCGCTTTACGCTTCCGTGTCCGAAGCGGCCAGGAATGCCGTGCTCAACGATCCGCGCTACCCTACGCCTTCGCCGGCCAAGCTGGCCGGCATGAAAATCAGGATCTACACGGTCTCGGCGGCGGTTCCCGCAGAGGACTTCAAGGTCGAGGACATGGAGGGATCGGGCCTTCTTGTCAGCGGACGGTGGGGCGAGGGTATTGTCTACCCCGACGAGGCCGCCCGGAACGGATGGAAAAACGAAACCGCCGCGCGCTGCGGGTGCAGGAGAGCGAGCCTGATGCCGGACTGCTACAAGGAGTCGAACAGGAAAAAGGAAAAGCTGACCTTTACCCTGCTGAAAGGAGCAGCGCTGTGAAAACAAGAGCATCCAACCTCATCTTCTATTTCATGATCGGCCTTTCCCCGCTGCTCCTTGCAGCTTCGTGCAGGAATAGCAGCAAGTCGGTTTCCGGCGACGAAAGCGGCGTCCCGGCCGCGAAAAACGAAACCGCCGCAGGGGAAGAAGCCGCCGCATCGGACGAAGAGGAAAAACCAACGGAAAAAGTGGAGGAACCCATGGGCGAAAATTACGAGCTCACCCAGGAAGAGAAAAAATGGTTGATGCAGCTGGCAAAGGACGCCGTGAAAGCGGCGGCGGACGGAAAGACGTTCGATGCCCCCGACCCGCCGACGGAGACACTCAAGCAAAAGGGCGCCGCCTTCGTCACACTCAGGAAGCAGGGCAAGCTTCGCGGCTGCATCGGCCACATCATGGCCCACGTGCCGCTCTACGAGTGCATAGCCTCGGTTGCGCGCAGCGCCGCGCTCGAAGACCACAGGTTTCAGCCCGTCACCGCTTCGGAATACGAATCGCTCCACTTCGAGATATCCGTTCTCACGCCGCCCGAAGAGGTCAAGGACCCCGAGGAAATCGTGGTCGGCACGGACGGCGTGATCATCAATTACGGCGGCTACCAGCAGGGCGTTTTCCTGCCGCAGGTCCCGACCGAGCAGGGCTGGGACCGCGTCGAATACCTCGACAACCTCTGCTACAAGGCCGGCGTCATGCACAAGGGCTGCTGGAAGGAGCCGAAGGCCGTCCTGAAGAAGTTCCAGGCCCTTGTGTGGGAGGAAGAGGACGTTGCTATCGACTAAAATGCAATAATTTGATACTGTTTACCCATGCACCTTGGAAAAGTCTGCGACATCCTCATTAAGGCGGGATTCATGACGGACGAGCAGAAGCAGACCGCCATGAAGAAAGAGGAGATTCAGAAGCGCCGGATTATCCAGGCAGACCCTTTCTACAACGCCCCCGGGCAGAGGGGAAAGCTTCGCTACGAAATCGGTCCGACCCAGATCATCGCTTCCCTGAAGTTCACCACGGCAAACCAGCCGGAAAGGATTCTCACGGAAGATCTGATCATGGAGAAAGTCGCCGCTCACTACGGTTTCCAGTATCACAAGATTGACCCGATAAAGATCGATCAGTCATTGATCGCGAGCACCCTTTCGAGGCCCTTCGCCAGACGGCACTCCGTCCTGCCGCTGATCGTGTCAAACGGCATTCTGACCGTGGCGATCTCCAATCCCGACGACAAGGTCCTGCTGGACCAGCTTGCGAGAATATCGGGGATGAAAGTCAACCCCGTTCTCTCGTCCATCACGGACATTCAGAAAATCATCACCGAGGTTTACGGTTTCAGCACCTCCGTCCAGGCCGCGGAAGCGCAGATGAGCATGGGCATCGATCTTGGAAATCTCGAGCAGTACGTGAAGCTCAAAAAGGTCGACGAAATAGAGGCGGACGACAGGCATATCGTCAATGCCGTCGAATACATCCTGCGCTATGCTTTCGACCAGAGGGCAAGCGACGTCCATATCGAGCCCAAGCGTAATTACTCGCTGGTCAGGTTCAGGATAGACGGCGTGATGCACAATATCTACAACATGCCCAAGGTCGTGCACACGGCAATGATCTCGCGGATCAAGACGATGAGCCGCCTGGATATCGCGGAGAGGCGGCGCCCCCAGGACGGCAGAATCAAGACGGAATTGGGGCAGAAGGAGGTTGAAATTCGAATCTCCACCGTCCCGGTGGCCTTCGGCGAAAAAGTGGTCATGCGCATCTTCGACCCCGAAATGATGGCCGTCGACCTGGACGGGCTCGGGTTTTTCGAGGAGGACCTGAAGAAATGGGACCGGTTCATCTCCAATCCCTACGGTCTCATCCTGGTAACGGGCCCGACGGGAAGCGGGAAGACCACGACGCTCTACTCGACACTGCAGGCCATTAACACGAGCGAGGTCAATATCTGCACCATCGAGGACCCCATCGAAATGATCATCGAGGACATGAACCAGATGGCGATCCAGCCGAAAATCGGCATTACCTTTTCCAGCGCTCTGCGCAACATCCTTCGGCAGGATCCCGACATTATCATGGTCGGAGAGATCAGGGACAGGGAAACGGCCAGTTACGGGATGCAGGCGGCCATGACGGGCCACCTCGTGTTCTCGACGCTTCACACGAATGACACGGCAAGCAGCGTTGTCAGGCTCTTCGACCTGGGCATCGAGCCGTTCCAGGTCGCATCGACGCTCCTGGGAGTGCTCGCGCAGCGGCTGATGCGCAAGGTCTGCCCCGACTGCCGGAAGGAGACGACGCTGACGCCGGACCAGATAGAAATGCTGAAGCTCGGCTACCATCCGGATGAGCTGAAGAGCCTGAAAGTGTACCAGGGCACCGGCTGCTCGCTGTGCAGGTCGACAGGGCTGTACGGAAGGACCGGCATCTTCGAGGTGCTCGAGGTCAGCGACACGGTAAGGAAACTGGTCATCCAGAAAGCGCCCGCAAGAGAGCTGGAAAAAGCGGGCGTGGCCGACGGCATGTTTACGCTTCGCGACCTGGCCATCAAGAAGCTGGCCCGCGGAGGCACCTCCTATTCCGAGGTCATACGCGTGACCAGCCAGGAGGAGCTCTAGCGGCGCATTGCAAAAGGAGCACCGGTTACATGGGAATTGAAAAGGAAAAAGAATGGCTCATCGAAACGACCAATTGTTACAAGTCCGGCTTTCCCGTTATCGAGCTGGTCTCGTTCGAGGAGGGCCGGATAGAGAACGAGCTGAGCAAGGCCTTTGAAAACCTGGGTGTCCCCTTCTACTCGTATTCCACGTCAAAGAAGATTCTCGAAATTCTTACGGAAGTATCGAAAACCGAAGGTCCCGCCCTCTTTCTCATCAAGGACCTTCACCCGTATCTGAAGGAATCGTACATCCAGCGGATCATCCGGGACCTGATCTCGAGGCTCCACCAGAAGCAGCAGTGCATCATCCTTCTTTCCCCTTTCGAAGCCATCCCGACCGAGCTTTCACGTGAAATCATCGTCATCGACATCCCGCTGCCCTCCGGGATCACGATAGGCGGGTCCATTTCCACTATCTATTCCGACGTCACCATCCCGGTCAGCGAAAAAGCTCTCGAGGAGGTGGGAGAAGCCCTTACGGGCCTGACCATGGACCAGGCAAGCAGGGTGCTGAGAAAGGTCCTGCTGATTCACGGACCCAAAGGAATCTCGGTGCTGCCCCAGGTGCTTGCGGAAAAGAAAAAGCTGCTCCACACGAGCAAGCTGCTCGAGCCGATCACGCCGGAAGTCGGGATAGACGAGCTCGGCGGCGCCAGCGAGCTGAAGCGATGGCTGTGGGAAAGGGAAAAGGGATTCAGCCAGGCGGCCAGGCAATTCGGCCTTCCTCCGCCTAAAGGTCTCATGCTCATCGGGGTCCAGGGCTGCGGCAAGAGTCTCTCCGCAAAAGTCATCGCTTCCATGTGGGGTCTTCCGCTGTGGAGGCTCGAGCTGCCCCTCGTCCTGGGGCAGAGCTATCCCGAGGCTTCGCTCAACGAATCCCTGAAAACCATCGACGCCATGGCGCCCGCCATTCTCTGGATAGACGAAATCGAGAAAGTCTTCCAGACAGAGATGAGGGGGTCGGCAGGCAGGATCCTGAGCGCTTTTGTTACCTGGCTCAGCGAAAAGACGACCAACGTGTTCGTCGTTGCAACGGCCAATGAAGTCGACTTGATTCCCCCCGAGCTCGTGCGCAAGGGAAGGTTTGACGAGATATTCTTCTACGATCTCCCGGACGTGCACGAACGGGAGGAGATATTCAAGATACACCTGCGCCTGAAGAGCCAGGACAGCAGGGTCTTCATCGTCGAATCCCTGGCCCAGAAAACCGAGTATTTCGTGGGCAGCGAAATCGAGCAGGTCGTCATATCGGCCCTCTACAGGTCTTTTGCCGGGGGAAGGCCCATGCAGCAGAGAGACCTGGATATAGCGATCAACGAAACCGTTCCGCTTTACAGGACTTACGAGGAAAAAATAAAGCAGCTCAGGGAATGGTCGAAAGGCAGGACGCGGCAGGCGTCCATGGAGCGCCGCAGGGCCGACTTCTTCCAGGACGAATAGCCTCCCGAAGCGTTGGTGCTGCACGCCCTTGGCGTGCCTCGGGCGCGCCAAGGGCGCGCAGCTACATCATAATTTCGATCCTTTTTCTCGTTGTTTTCATTAAAATGTTAATGTATAATTTGGCTAACCTGAGATTTAAAGGGGCAAACTGCACGCTGCGGCGTGCTTGCCTCACCGGAATAATGCGAGCACTCCCAAAGCGTTTCCTCCTTGCGTCCTTCCTGGCTGCGGGCGTCCTTGCGGCCGGCTGCGGGTCGGGCGACTTTACGGCACCCATGGACACAACGGTCGACCGGGACTTCACCGTTGAGGACGGTGACGGCACGATCGAGCCCGGCCTTGACGGTGAATGCCCGGAGGGTATGACAAACTGCGGCGGAGCGTGCGTTGATCTCGCGAACGACCCTGCCGACTGCGGAGAATGCGGCAACGTGTGCACGGCGGCCGGCGTGCACACCATCGCCGTCTGCGAGGACGGCGAATGCTCAACCGTCTGCGAGCCCGGCTGGTCGGACCTCGACAGGGAGCCCGGGTGCGAGTCCCCGTGCACGGCGAGCGGGCCCGAGGTATGCAATGGTGTTGATGACAACTGCAACGGCCAGGTCGACGAGACATTCCCGTGCCGCATGGGCACGCCCGTTGTGTGCACCACCACGTGCGATTCCGTGGGCACGGGTATCTGTGCGCTTGACTGCCAGATCCCGCCTCCGGGATCATGCACGCCTCCATCGGAATCGTGCAACGGCAGCGACGACGACTGCGACGGGTACGTGGATGAAGACTGGCCGCCCGGCACCTGCAGCGAGTGCACGCCGAACTGCGCTGATCGTGAGTGCGGCCCCGACCCGGTCTGCGACGAGTCCTGCGGCGAGTGCGACGAGGGCGTGGCCTGCGACGAGGAAGGCTTCTGTTCCTGCGTGCCCGGGTGCGGGGACATGGAGTGCGGCCTCGACCCGGTCTGCTCGTCCTCGTGCGGCGAGTGCGATGAGCCGGACACCTGCGACGAAACGTTCCACTGCGTGTGCATCCCCGCCTGCTCGGACCGCGACTGCGGGCCGGACCCGGTCTGCGACGAGTCCTGCGGCGAGTGCGAGGAGCCCACTGCGTGCGATGATAACGGGCATTGCGTCTGCGAGCCCGAGTGCGGGGAGCGCGTGTGCGGCCCCGACCCGGTCTGCGAAATTTCCTGCGGCGAATGCGACGAGCCCATGGAATGCAACGAAGCGGGTGAGTGCACGAGCTGCAGGGCCGTTTTTGAATACGATTTTAACACGGGCCCCGAAGGCTGGACCGCGGGGGGCCATCGCAGCGACTGGCAGCGGGGCGCGGCGACGAGCGGGCCCATGGCCGATCATGACGGCGGAGGCAGCCTGTGGGGAACGAACCTCTCGGGAAATGCCCAGGACTGCCAGGACTCGTGGATAGAATCGCCGGCCATGGACCTTTCCGGCTATTCGGGCAGTGCCATCAAGCTGGTTTTCTGGACCTGGTACAGGATGCGGCCCTGCGATTTCCTGGGCATGCACGACAATTACTCGGGAGGCGTGATCGAGGTCTACAACGGGGCCGCGTGGAACTACGTTGTGCCCGAAGGCGGCTACGACGCGTGCGCCACGGACTGCGTCATTGACTGCTCCGACGGATCGGAGGACCAGTGCGGCGGGTACGACTGCGCGGTCAGGGGCATGACAGGGTTCAACGCCTACAACGACAACTCGACATGGCGCGGCATGGAGGTCAACCTTTCATCCTACGCCGTCGCCGGCGCCAAGGTCCGGTTCCACTATGGCTCGCACGACGGTTACGGCTGCGCACCGAGACAGGCCGGCTGGTACGTGGACGAGGTCAGCATAACGGTGGACTGCGACTAACCGTTCGGGCTCGAAATCCGGGGTAGGGGAGCCTTCAGGCTCCCATTCCAATTTCGAAGGGAGGCTGAAGCCTCCCCTACCCATGTTACTGGATGGGATACCGACTACTTCTTCTTGTCCTCTTTCTTCTTTTTAAGGAAGCCGGATATCTTGCTGCCGATGAACGATTTGCGGATGTCTCCCAGGCCTCCCAGGGCCGACTTCTTGTCTTTCTTCGTCTTCAGCTCGATTATGTGAAGCTGGCGCTGGGCTTCGATGTTGTGGGGATTGATTTCAACCGTGGCCCGCATGTACTGCTCCCATTCACCCATCACGAAACCGGCCTTCTGGAGCGCGCAGCCAAGCCAGAAATTCACCCTCTCGCTTCGCGGTGAGAGCTCGAGCGCTTTTTTCAGAAGATCGATATATTCCTTGTTGGTGGCGCCCCGCGTGGACAGCGCAACCTTCGCCCAGGCATAGGCGGCGATGTACTCGCCGTTGCTCGTCCCCTTCTTGTAAATCGGCTCCATGAGCTCGACGACGCCCTCGAATTTCCTCTTGTTCATGAACACGAGGACCTTCTGATAGGCAAGCTCATCGGTCAGCACGGACCTGACGATTTCCTGCTCCTCCTCCTCCCTGTCATCTTCGCCCTTCAGGAATCTTACGTACTTGTCCCTTTCCTCGGCATTCGACAGCACGGCCTTCGATTCCTTGAGCTTCGCCGATATCTTTTCGAATCCCCGCTTCAGCTTTTCGTCCTTGAGCGGCTCCACCCTGTCGGGATGAAACGCCTTTAAAAGCCTGATGTAATTGTCCTTGACCTCTTCCTCTTCCGCGTCAAGGGCGACTTCCAGCATGTCGAA
>JBDRLK010000544.1:0-2369 GCA_043813155.1 Pseudomonadota bacterium
ACCCTTTGACACCCTTGACGATGCCCCAGGATGCGAAGATGCATATGAAGCACAGGAGCGCGGTGAGAAGAACCATGGTCACGCTGATGCCGTCGATACCGAGGAAATAGTCGATATTGAACGCCTGGATCCACGGAGCCCTCTCCATGAACTGGAATCCCGTCGCCGAGCGGTCGAAGTCAATAAAGACCTTCACGGCCAACGCCAGAGGGAGAGCCGTGGCGCCTGCCGAAATCCATCGAATCAGATTGTGCTGGTTTTTGGGGACGATAGCGACGAGCGCCGCTCCCACGAGCGGGAAAAATATCATCCATGACAGGATGTGGTTTTCCATTTGGTTCAACCCTCCACTACGTTTGCGTTATGAAAGCCCCGGCGTTAAAAAAGCAGCCGGAGAAAAATCAAAATGATCGTAAAACTGAAAACGAAATATAGGTAACCTTGTATTTGGCCCGACTGTATGGCCCGCAGTCTCTGTCCGGTCGAAGTTACGATCGTTGCGACTGTGTTGACCAGGCCGTCGATGAAAGCATTGTCGAACAGCCCGGTAATAAAAGCGAAAATTTTTGTGGAGAAGGCAGTTCCATTGACGACGCCGTCGATGGCGCGGTTGTCGAAAACGCTCGAGATTCTCGTCAGGCGGAGCAGGTTATCTACAAAAACGGCCTGATATATTTCATCGACATAATATTTGTTGTCGAGCAGCCGGTGGATTACCCCGCCGCCCGTCCGCTTGACGCGGTCCACTATATCAGGTCTCTTGGTGTACAGGTAGAATCCCAGGTAACCGCAGAGAATCGCCCAACACAGCGACATGACGGCAAAGATCCGTTCGAGTCCGTGGCCGCCGTGGTCTTCCGCCGCGGAGGCAAGGGCATGTCCGCCGGGCAGGCTCGAATGCAATTCCGCCGCCCCCTGGGCGCCGTGACCGGTCCCAGCCTGCGAGAAAACCGGATCGAGCCAGTGGTGGAAAGTGTCGCTGCCCCACAAGCCCTCCGGTATGCCGATCCAGCCGCCGACGAGCGATAAAACGGCGAGGATGACGAGAGGCACGAGCATCACCTTTGGCGACTCGTGTATGTGATGCCGGGTCTCTTTATCCGCGCGGTTCTGTCCGAAGAATGTCAATGCAATGAGGCGCAGCATATAGAAAGCGGTAAGGCCGGCGGCAAGAAAACCGATCACCCATAAGACGTGGTGGCCGCTGGACCATGTTTTCCACAGAATCTCATCTTTGGAGAAGAAGCCGGCAAAAGGGAACAGGCCGATGATGGCGAATGTCGCCACCATGAATGTGATGTATGTGACTTTGAGCGGCCCCCTCAGTCCTCCCATCTCGCGCATGTCCTGCTTGTTGCTCATCGCATGAATCACCGAACCGGAACCGAGAAAGAGCAGACCCTTGAAAAAAGCGTGTGTCATCAAATGGAAGATACCCGCCGCGTACGCGGCCACTCCCATACCGAGGAACATGTATCCCAATTGGCTTACCGTCGAATAGGCGAGCACTTTCTTGATGTCGTTTTGCGCGAGGCCGATGCTTCCCGCGAACAGGGCGGTTACGGCGCCAACCGTGGCGACGACCAGGAGCGCCGTGGTGGAAGCGGAGAATATGAAATTAAGCCTGCCGATCATGTAGACGCCCGCCGTGACCATCGTGGCCGCGTGGATCAGCGCGCTGACTGGCGTCGGACCTGCCATCGCATCGGGCAACCAGACGTACAACGGGATTTGGGCGGATTTACCGGTCGCTCCGACGAAGAAAAAGAGCGCGATAATCGTTACGACCCCTCCGGCGCCGAGCAGGTAGGCGTGCTGGGACAGCTCGGTGAACGTCAATGTCCAGTGCCCCTTCTGCCCGAGGCTCAAGAATAGCAGCAGCATGCCGATGAGAAATCCAAAATCGCCGATACGGTTTACGATGAACGCCTTCATGCCGGCCACCGCGTTTGGCTTATGCTCGAACCAGAAACCGATAAGCAGGTAGGAGCACAACCCCACGCCTTCCCACCCGACGAACAAGAGCAGAAGGTTGTTGCCGAGCACCAGGAGCAGCATGGAGAAGGTGAAGAGGTTTAAATAGGCGAAATATCTCGAATAGCCTTTATCATGGCCCATATAACCGATCGAGTAGACATGGATGAGAAACCCGACCCCCGACACCACGCCGGCCATCACACAGCTCAGCGGGTCGAACAGAAAACCGGCGTCGAGGTGAAGATTGCCCACATTGATCCACGAGTAGACGATGTTTTCGTTGACCCGCTCATCCGGGTACAGCGACAGCAGATGAAAGAAGCCTCTCAACACGATGAGAATGGGGAAAAACACGGCCGCACAACCAAGCCAGCCAACCAGCTGTTTTGGCA
>JBDRLK010000545.1:0-17327 GCA_043813155.1 Pseudomonadota bacterium
GGGTATGGGCGACTTTAGTCGCCCATCTGACGGGAGGCTAAAGCCTCCCCTACCCGTATTGCGGGAGCTGGCTTTTGTATAGGCTCTTCCCACCAGCGTTCGACCTGAGGCGGATCCGAAGGTATAATCATCTGCCCCGGCCGATGAGGACGGACGTGTTCCCGTTTCTTCTCGGGCTTCCGTTAAAAGCAATGACTTTCACGTGTTGTTCTTCCTTTGTTGATTGTTTTATAGCCTGGTTATTGAAAAAAGCTGAAAGCTGAAAGCTGATGGCTGAAAGCATCTGAAAACAGCGCGAAGCGCGCTGTTTTCAGATCATGATGAGCTCGTCTTCCGACACGACCTCTTCCTCTTCTCTCTCCCTGGCCTTGTTGATCGACTGCTGCGTCATGGTCAGTCGCTGTGCGGTAAGCTTGTCGAAGTAATCCTTGAGCACGCCGATGGATTCCGTGAGCTTTGTGAAATATTCCTTGGGAAGGAACAGAACCGTGCTGTGCATCGTTGCAGAAACCGTGGCGGTTGTGGGAGACTCCTTGATAAGCGATATCTCCCCGAAGATGTCGCCCGATTTCAGGGTTGCAATGAGCATGCTCTTGCCGTTTTCCAGCTTGGACACATCGGCCTCTCCGAACAGGATGATGTACAGTCCCCGCCCGACCGTTCCCTCCTTTACGAGAATCGTTCCCACTGTGACCTCGTGGGCCGTAAACTTGCTGAGCAGCTCGTAACGCTGCTTCTTGTCAAAAGGCTGAAATATGGGATTCGTGGCAAGCAGGTTGGAGACGAGCCTTTCCTTGGTGAACCGCTCGAGGGCCGCCTCGATGACGAGCGAGTCCTGGCTCAGGGTGTCGAGATTGGTCTTGTCGAACTCGAGCATCTCGGTCTCTTCCGTGGTCTCCACGTTGGCGGTCCTGGGAGACTGCGTAATCAGGGCCATTTCGCCGAAGATGGAGCCCTCGCTGAGCCGCGCCAGCTCGGTTTTCTTCCCCTGCGGGTCTCCTTTGTAAATGGCCACGTGGCCCTTTGCAATGATGTAGAACTGAGCAGCCCCTTCTCCTTCGCGGATGATGACTTCCCCGGAATTAACGGACAGGAGCCTGACCTGGTCCAGGAGCTTGACGAACAGCTCCGTGGGAAGATCGGAAAGGATCGGCAGAGGGGGCAGGGTTTCGGGAAACCTGGCCTGCTCGCCGGCCGTGATCATCTGTTGCACCGTGGTCTTGACCAGCTCACCTGTATCAATGGCGAAGTCGAGATCGATACCCTCCTTGACCGGAGTGTCTTCATCGATAGGGGCGATCCTGCTCGTTTTTCCCGTGAGCTCCGCCTCGGAGCCGTACAGGGACGCGATAAACTCGAACAGCTCCCTGCCCTTGCCCGTAATCGGAGCGGCCTTTTTCGCCGCCACTATGGCCTGCAGCGAATGGCCGGCCCTGGAGCAGTACCTGGCGGTCTCGGTGTACGCTGTGCCCGCAAGCTCCTGGAAGCCAAGCGCCATGATGGCGTCGCTGATGTTCAGCCTTACTTCGTAGTCCAGGGGAGCCGCTTCGAGAATGAGCCGGTAGATCTTCAGGGCCTGGAGCCACCGCTTGCTCTGCTTGTGCGCTGCCGCGATTTTTAGAACTTCACCTATCTTTTTTGCCATGATAACTTCCCCGTTATCTGCATGTGGAATTTGCTTATTATAACAAAATGGTACCGGCTGACAATGGCTTTTATATAAAAGAAGCAAGAAGCAAGAAGCCGGAAGCCGGAAGTAAGAATTCAGAAGTATGAAGTAAGAAGCAAGAGCCCGGATAATGGACCGGAGGTGGGGGAGGAGGTATTCTTGCTTCTGGCTCCCGGCTTCTTTTTTAGTTGACATCTGGTATTCGGTTATATAAATGTATATAATTCTAATTCAATTATGGTTGCTCTTCTGGACAAGATAAGGGAAAAATTATCCCTTGACGTGCTGATAGGCTGGTATAAGCGGGAAGTCCTGAAGGATGAATACCTGGCGCCGGACAAGGCCGCCCTGCTTTTTCAGCTGGGAAAGCTGGAAGAGATTTTCAACAGAGATAACGTTGAAGCCACACGATATTACCTGCTTGCCTTCAAGCAGGACCCCACGTTCGCCCTTCCCGTAATTTCGGCCGGGTCGATCCTCTGCTCGACCGAGTCATTCGAACGCCTCCTCCACCTGTACGGGGCCGCCATTGAAAACGTAACCGATCCGGCCCTGAAAAGCGCGTTCATCATGTTCCTGGTAGAGGCGCTGGTATCGATGGGCCAGGACAAGCAGGCAATGGAATATCTTCTCGACCTGGAGGGGATGGGGAAATACCCGGTTCATTCGCTTGTTCTCCAGGAGTGGCAGCACCACGTGTCCGGTAGCGAGGATAACCTGCGGCAGATCGTCGAGAAGTGGAAGGTTGTTTCGGAGAACCCCTATGTTCGCAGCCAGCTCTGTCTCGAGCTCGCCAGGGAGAACGAGAAGCAGGGCAACGCGGACCTGGCGCGGGAGCTGCTCAGGGAGGCGGCGTACAACGGGCGGGACTTTTTCCCCACCATGCTGGAAATCATATGCACGGGCGTCAGGAGGGGGGAGTTCGCGTGGCTCGAGGAAATGATCATCGACGACATCGACGCGCTCGCCCAGGGCGGCGATCCTGCTTCGAGATTCCTCCTCGTGAAGCCAGCTTCGACCGAAGAGGCGGCCGTGTTGCTGGCCGGCTTCCTGTCAACATTCTCGGCCGTCAAAAGCGAGCGCCTCACTGAAGATACGCGCGTCAGGATATACGAAACCGTCAACGCGGCCATGAGCGCCGAAAAGTTCCCGGACTGCCCGCCTCTTCTCATCGAATATGCCAGGCAGCTCAGCGACAAGGAAATCACGGCGCAGCTCATCGAGCATTATCTCCGGCAGCCCATAGAGCCGATTGAAAAAGCCTGGCTTTACTGGAACCTGGTCAAGGCCGACCTGCAGGGGGGCAGGACCGGAAAGGCCATTGAAAGCATCAAGGAGATCAAGAACCTGGGTTTTTCGTCGAGCCTCATTGATTCGCTCGTGCCCCTCCTTCATCTCAGCCTGGACGAGAGGGACGAGATGATGGCTTACATGGAATCGATATCCCGGGAAGAAAGGCAGGACGTCGTGGTGGACGCCATACTCTCCGACTTGAGATGGTTCTTCCGCGGCGATCTGGCAAGCGTTGCGAAAACGCTGTCGTCTTACGAGACCTTCTCGTACGGCATGGAGGATATTGCGCACGTCGCAGCCATCGAGAGCGGCGATTCCTTTCTGAAGGAGAAAGCGCTCGAAACGAAGATTTCGAAGGAGGGCGGCGACAGCGCATTGAGCCGGGTGGAGCGAATCAGGCTCCATGCCTTTGAAAAGCCCGACAGGGAAAAGTTTGCCGCCGCTTTCCTCGATTTCACGCCCTCGTCGAAGCCGCTCGCGGTGTGGGGGGCGCTGGTCGGCCTGTGGAAGCTCTTTGAGGCGGGAGGCGGAGAGAAGGCGGCAAGCCATCTTCGGAACGCGGCTGCCAACATAACATCCAATGCCTTTTCTCCTTTTATTTTCAACCAGTGGGCCCGCAGCCTGCTGGGCGTTTCCGTGCTGGAAGAGGACAAAGCGAAGATCCCGGGGGACGAGGCGCTGCGAGGATCCCTCGGATACCACACGATCCTTTCACTCGCCTCAAGGCCCGAAGGTGCATCCATGGTCGCCGAGTGGGCGCAGGAGCAGCTTTCCGAGCTCGAAACAAGTCCATATTCGCCGGAGTTTGTTGTTCATGCCGCACGCAGCGCGGCAAAGTCCAGCGATGATCCCGAGCTTGCGGCGAAGATCCAAAAGGCTCTCTTTGCCTCAGCGGCCGTGACGGAGCACTTCCCGAACATGGCCATGTATCTTGCGCTGAAGGAAGGGGACCTGGAGAAAATACTGGGGATCCTGGACCAGGCCAATGCGGCGCACGACGTGGCGGATTACGATATGGAGCACCAGGCTCCGCTCAATACCATGAGCGCCCTGCATGCGCTCTTCATAGAAAAAGATTTTTCCAGGGTCATCGATATCCTTGCGCAGAACCTCGCCGCCGGCGGGCTCCACAGCGATTCCATGTTCCTGTTCCTGTTCAGTCTGCCGCTTGCCATGAAATGGGAGGAATGGGTTGCGCTGTGGTCGAGCCGCAAGGTCGGTCCCGCGGACGAAACGCAGGGCAAATATGAAACCGACGTGGACAGGGCCTGCATGATAGCCGGGTTGGCCCTGACGGGCGAGACTGATCACGCCAATACTTTCGCGGAAAGAATCCTTTCCATCAGAAAGGGAGACCCCGCTTCGCTCGTCGTCAAGCTCTACTGCGAATTAAAGAGCAACAACAGGAAAGGCTTTACGCAGGCCCTCAGGCATATCGGCATCTGGATGGGCGTTTCGCCGTCCAGGGGGAGGGTGTCCTTTCATGTCAACCTGCTCGAGTCCATGGAGGGCCGTGAAGAGCCCCGGGACGTCGGCATGGTCATGCCCGACATCGTCAACATGGATTTCAATATCGCCACGGTTGTCGAAGGCGGCCTGATCAATCTTACCGCCGACGTCATTGCATCATCCCTCGCGCAGCTTGGCAAGCTGCCGGACAAGGCGTACAAGAGCGCGGGCCTGCTCGAGCTGGGGGAGTTTCTCGAGAGCGTGGAGGAGCCGAAGCATGCCATGAAGGCGTTCGAGGAAGCGCTTGACACGGACCCCAACGATATCGGCGCCGTGTTCGGATTGATACGAACAGCCAGGGCCCTCGGGGAAAACATGCTGCTTGCCAGGGCGCTGGAGCGACTGGGGCTGATGACGTCGGACTCGAAGAAAGCGGCGGAAAAGCTCGTGGAGGCCGGCTCCCGATACAGCGAAGCCGGGGCAAAAGACGACCGGGTGCTGGGCTGCTATAAGAAAGCTTTTGAGCTGGACCCGGCGAACGACAAGAGCTTCCTGGGGATGACGGAGGCGATCGAAAACAAGGGCGACCTGCCGCAGCTCATTTCGCTGATCGAGAGAAGAGTGGGGACGATCAGCGAGTACAGTGAGCTTCAGACGCTGCTCATGAAGCTTGCCACCCTCAAGCGCAAGGCCAAGGACCTCCCGGGGGCCCTCGAGGCTGTCGAGGACCTGCTTCTCATTACTCCCGAGAGCGCCCCGGACAAGATAACGGCGCTGCGGCTGAAAATGGAGCTGCTCGTCAACCTGAAAAAGGTCGACCAGGCCTTTGAGGTGGGCTCCCAGCTGGCCGCGGAAGCCAAGGACAGGAAGGTTCGCAGGGGTATCATCCAGAAATGCATCAACCTGGCATTCCAGAAATTGAACGTGCCGGAAAAAGGCCTTGCGTTCTGCATCAAGCTCATCGAGGACGGGGACGTGGACAAGGACTTTGTCAACAAGACGCTGCGCATCGCGCTCAAGCTCGGAAGGTGGGACGAGGCAGCCGAGATCCAGGATAACATCGCCGCGACAGCGGCCACGGGCAAGGAAAGAGCGGCCGCCCTCCTGAAGAAGGCGGAAATTTTCCTGCGCTACGCCAAGAATCTCGAGAAAGCCGAAGAGGTTTACAAGAGCATCCTGAAAGATGATCCGGCACGGTGGGAAGTCCTGACGCGATGGCAGGCTGCGAGGGGAGCAAAGAAAATCACGGGAGACGAGCTTGCCCGGTACATGGACGCCGCGTACGAGGCGCTGCGGGACGACCCCGTGAACCTCGATGTTATCAATACGCTCATTCGCGGCAACAGGATTCTCATGAATACCACGGCGTCGAGATATTACGAATCCCTTTTGAATGTCCTGTCGGGGAAGGGCGCGAAAAAAATCCCCTCGCCGGCCGGCATGAGACCGTCGCTGATGCTTGCAGGCCGCACGCCGGCGGGCGTTCTGGACGCTGAGGACCTGGGGCTTTTGTATCGGCCCGATGAGAGAATGAAGCTGATTGCCGACGTGGTCAGGGCGCTGGGGAATGAAAAGATGCTGAAGCTTCTCAGCAAGGATGGGCTGATCGGCGCCGAGGGTGAGATTTCCCCGGAGGGAACCTCGCCCGTATTGAAATATGTCAAAGCCTGGGGGAGTGTTTTTGGAATCGATGAGACGCCTGTTTTCAGAAGCAGCGTGGGCGAGGACGGTCTGCTCGTGCACCCCGACCATGCGGACGGTGTCACGGTGGAGGCGCTGGGGATCATGCCCCTGACTCAGCAGGCGTCATTCGGGCTTGGATACAATCTTTTTTGCATATCGCAGGGACTTCGCCTCGTGCCCATGCTCGAGGAAAAAAAGCTGATCGCGCTGATCGGGGCGAGCATCGGCAAATTTGGAAAATTCGGCATTGAAATGGAAGATGACGCCGGGTTCGGGGAGTTTCTGTCCGGGCCGGCGGGCGATGCCGTGGTGCTGCCCATAACGTCGCTCCTCGAATCGGCCGATCTCCTGACCGTGGAGGATGTGGAGGAATGGTATAATGCCGCGGCCGTGGGAGCGCTGCAGGCCGGTTATCTCGTAGTGGGGAAAATCGAGGGGCTGATCGCTTATGCGCGCCCGGACATCGAGGACCTGGAGAAGATGTCCCCTGAAGACATAGCCGCTCTCTTCGGGGAAAACGAGCGATTGAAGGAAGTGCTGCGCTTCGCCCTGTCGAGGCGCTACGAGCTCATGAGGGCGGCGGTGGGGATGGAGCTGTAATACCGGGGGTCGGACGTTGCGTTTTGCGTTTCCTGATGCAACATGCAAGGTCCGACCCCTTCCGATTGACGACGGGGCGTGAGTGGAAACGCCCGAAAGAACGCGAACAATGGCGAAAGACGACGACGAAAAGAAGAAGATCGAAGACATTCTCGACAGCATGTTCGATCAAGCCATTATCGACCCGCAAAAGGAGCTGGGCCGGTCGACGCAGGCGCCGCAGCCCGAGGTGCAGCAGGAGCCGGTGCCCGAGCCGGAGCTGCCCGGTGAAGATGACGAGCCGACAATCGGGGAGGATGCGGGAAGCACGACCGTGGAAATGGTCAGCGATGATGAGCTGGAAGACCTGAATCTGGACGGGTCCTTTGATTCAGGGGAGTTCGCGGAGATCGAAGTCGATGACGATGACATGGACGCCGTGGAGTTTTCCGGGGAAGTGACGGTGGGAGGCGGCGCCGGCGCGCCCGAGGCGGAGGATGAAGGGAAGGACGGCGATGTCTTCGATGAAGTCGTTGTAGACCAGTTCCCTGAAATCGCGGCGGGGGATGGAGAGATCGCGGGCGGCGTGGTCATGGAGCAGGTCGACTGGAGTGTCACGCTTGCCGACCTTGAGCAGGAAGTCAACATCCATCCCGATCCGCTCGTGGGAGCAAGGATGCTGGCCGAGATGGGCAGAATCACGGAAAAGCGAATCGGCGATCTCGAGGCGGCATTGTGTTACTACGAGGAAGCCCTGGTAAAGGACCCTTCCTGCCTGCTGGCGCTGCAGGGCAGGAGGAGAGTGCAGATCGCAAGGGAGCAGCTCAGCGACGCGCTGGAAAGCCTTGAGCTGGAAAAAGGGCTGGCAAGCGACCCGGCCATAACGAGGCGCCTGGAAAACATTCAGGCTGAAATCGGGTTATGGGAAAACAGGGATCCGTCACAGGTCAGTGAGCTCGACTCCCTCAGAAAGGACGATCCCCACGACCCCTATTTCATCCTGATGAGCCTCTTCGACGCCATTTCCCGGAAAGACATTGAGCTTGCCGCAAGGCAGATGGAGGGGCTTGCATCCTTGAGCGAGGACAATCTGTTCATCTCGGCGCTGAAGGCCTGCTCCGCCCTTCTGCATGAAACAATCGGCGCTCCCGACGAAGCGGCCAGGCTGTATGATGATGCCATAGCCGAAGGAGGCGAGGGATTCGACAGGGCGGTCGATCTGGCCGTCTGGAGGCTGAAGGTAGGCGGCCGGCAGTGGATCGAGGCCGGCAAGGCGGCGGACATTTCATTCGGCGAGGCTGATTCCCCCCTGATCAGGGGACACAGGTTTTTACAGGCCGCACAGATGCTGTTTGTGCTCGGCCAGCCCGAGGAAGCGGAGGCGCTCATACGCCTCCTGCCCCCGAGCACGAGCTCGCTGTTTCTGAATTTCCTCGCCAACCTGGGGAGCGGGGGATCGGGGAACACGGATATCCTGAAGGATTTTGACGATAGACTCCCCGGACCGCCGCAGCTCAAAGGGGCGCTGCGGTGGATACTGGCGGAATCGTCGCCTGAGGTGGGAGACAGGATCAGCTGGTACCAGCGATGCATGGAGACGGACCCGGGTCTCATGGTTCCGGCCCTGGAGCTCGTGGAGCTCATTGCCGGCGCCGATGACCCGCAGTATTACCCTGTGCTCGAATCGATTCTCGAGGAGTGCCGGGTGGACGTGAGGCGCAGGTGGATTTCCGGTCACGTGGGACTGAAGCTCATGGAAAGCGGGAAAGGGGAGGAAGGGCAGGAAGCGCTGCGCCATTATATCCAGGACGCAAGAGACGAGGATTTCGTGTGGCTGCTTTCCGTACTGCATCTCGCCAGAAATAATATCAGGCAGTGGGTGGAGCTGATGGGGGACTGGAGCGGGTTGATTACCGACACGGACGCCCTCCTGGGCGTGAAGCTGCTTCAGGCGGATGTGAACGAGCATGTCCTGGAGGACAGGCAAGAGGCGGATACCATCAGGATAAATCTTCTTTCCGAAGGCGCGCCCGTGTCCATACCGTTCCACTGCCTCGCGTTTCATCCCGAGCACGCCGGCGATGCCGTCCTGTTCAATTCGGACATGATCATGGAGTATCTGGCCGCCGAGGGCGGCGCCGACCTCGCGGCGGCAGCCATGAAGGCGGTGAGCAGCGGCGCGGTCGAGGACGCCGGTGAGAGGGCGGCCATCTACAGGACGATCATGGAGCTGAAGCCCGGCCACCTCCCGGCTTTCTGCGCCCTGCGGAGGGAGCTCCTGTCCGCCGGAAAATTCGAAGAGTACTTCGAGGTGCTCAATGATTTCCTGAATGTTTCGCAGAGGCTGGACATGGGTCTTCTCGGCAGTGACAGGATGACCCTCTTGTGGCTGTCGAAGGAGTCGCTGATCTATGAAGAGGATGTAAAAAAGTTTCTCGAATCCAGGAAAAACGACGTTTTCGTGCCGATCTACCTGTCGACGCTGGACGTGTTCCCCAGGCTCGTCGCCGAGGCGACCGAGAGCATCGCCTCGCAGATGCCCCGCGAAGCGGCCATGAAGTGGTGGTTCGAGGCCGCCAGGAAATGGGCCGGCCTGGACGCGGATAAAATGGCGAGCTGCCTGGAGCGGCTCGATGATGAAACCTGGAAGAGGGCCGGCGAGGGGCTCGCGGAAATCGACTGCTGGGTGCGCCAGGAATGGTCGGGGCTCACGGAGAGGCTGCTCGCGCAGCTCAAGCAGATAGAGGAAGGGGAGGGCCAGGTCCCGATCCTGTCAAGGATGGCGTACATCGACGGCCTTCTAAAAGAGGAAACACAGATCGGGCTGGCCGAGGTTCAGTCGATCCTTCACGCGGGAGGCCTGCCGCCCCTGATCGAGCTGCGCATGCTGTTCAAGCAGCTGCTTGGCAACAAGAGCCTGGAGGCGCTCTTCCCCGTTCTCATGGCCATGAGCAAGCGGACGGTCGGCTCCGAGGAATCCCGCATATGGGCCTGGCTGGCCTATCGGCTCGGCCGCGACGTTCCTTCGAACACGAATGAGGTCATGAACGAGCTCCTCGGCAACGTGGAGGTCGTCGAGGGGGACGTGCCCCTGCTGCTGGTCAAGGAGCTCATAGCCCTGGGCAACAATGACGTGGAGGCCCTTGCGACGGTGCTGGAAAGCCTGGTCGGCCTGATCGAGGGCAACAGGGAGAAGGGGTGCCTGCAGTGGCTCCTGGCCATCCTGCTTTCGGAAGCCAACCCGGATGCCGCCCTGGCCGCGGCCAGGGCGGCGCTGGAGAAGGTGCCGGTGAACCCCGGATGCGCCTTCATAACCGATCGCATCGCGGCGTTGAAAGAGGACTGGTCCACGTCGGCCATGAGCGCGCGCCTGGCAGGGAGCCTGTTCAGGGAGTCGGAGCATGCCGTGGAACAGCTCCTGAGAGCGGCGGACATGTACAGGGACAGGATAGGGGAGACGGGGTGGGCGCTGCAGTGCTACGAACAGGTGCTCACAATAGACGCGGCCAATGAAAAAGCCTTCGAGGGACTCCGCGTTCACTTCATGGAGAGCACGTCGTGGGACAGGCTCGCGTCTCTTATCGAGGGCCGCCTGGCGCAGATCGAGGACGAGCAGGAGGAGCTGGCGCTGCGCTATGCGCTTGCGGACACTTACGAAAAGGCGGGGAGATTGCCGGAAGCCGTGGAGATCGTGGCCGCAATCGTGGACACGAACCCCGAGAGCCGCAAGGCGCTCGAGCTCCAGGCCGACTACAGCATGAGGGGGGGACAGTGGGAGCAGGCCGCGTCCGCGCTGCAGCAGCTGCTGTCGCTGAAGATACTCGACGAGGAGAAGGTCGAGATTTTCATGAAACTCGGCGACATATACGTCAACCAGCTTCCCGACGTACACAGGGCCATATACTGTTACGAGAAAGTGAATGAAAACGGCCCCCTCGACCTGGAAGTGGCGGAAAAACTCGTCGGGCTGTACATCAAGGTCATGAGCTATGAAAAGGGGCTGGAACAGGCGCAGCTGCTCTTCGAGAGCAGCGACGACCCACTGGAGAAGATGAAGTGGCTGCTCGTGGCGGGCAAGTTCTTCGAAGAGGGAGCGAAGGACCTGAGGAAAGCGGAAAAGGCTTTTGAAACCGCAAGGAGCCTGGCCCCGGCGGCGCACGAGCCGATCGTTCATCTCATAAGGCTCTATCAGAAAAAAGACGACGCCATGGCGCTGAATTTCCTTCTTCAGAGAGCCATCGGAGATATCCTGGTGTTCCAGAGCAGGAGCCCCGAGGAACTGTCGCTCTACCACACGATCATGCACATCATCGCCGAAGGAGGGGACACGACGGGCACCAGGATCATGGGCACCCTCCTGAAGGCTTTCGGCGAGCTGCTTCCCGACGAGACACTCATCCTCAAGAATTCCGGCGGGCCGATCACCTGGGCGGGCGGGCCGTGGGTGGCGTCGGAAGGCGTGGAGGAGCACCTCGTGTCCCAGTCCATGACGCCTTCTTTCAGGCTGCTTTTGCAGAGGCTGTCGGAATCCCTCATGAAGAGCATTCCCGTGGATCAGGCCAGGTACGGCATTTCCAGGTCCACGAAGCTGCAGAAGAGATTCGGCCAGGACGAGAGTATCCTGGATGAAGTCGCCGGATGGTTCAGGGTGAAGAAGCCCCAGGTGCACATCGTCAATGTCATCCCCAACATGCTCGGGGTTCTTGCCGGGTCGCCCCCCATGCTCGTTATCGGAGAGCCGCTGTACGCGCAGCTCACGCCGCAGCAGAAATACTATGTTTTCGCCTGGGGATGCAAGCTGCTCCAGAGCAGCTTCCTTCCGCTGCTGTCGGTCCCGGAAGACCAGCTGCCCGCACTGTGGGTGGCCATGATCCAGCAGTTCGAGCCGTCCTTCTTCCTCAGCGGTGTTTCCGCAAAGGACACCGGGTATTTTTCCGGCGCCCTGAGAAAGGGTTTCAACAAGAAGCTGAAGGAAGAGCTTTTCGGTGTCGCTCTCGAGTGCTCGTCGGACCCGAACATCAACGTTACCTCGCTGTACACCGAGCTGTGCACGTACGCCGACAGGGCGGCCCTCCTGGCCTGCGGAAGCATCGAGGGAGCCGTGGCCCTGCACTGGAGGCTTCACGGCGGGGGCGAGGCGCCCGTGACGTCGGGGGCACAGATCCAGGACATTCTTTCCGAGAGCCCGGTCATGGCGAGGATGGCCGAGTTCATCATCTCCGGCGCCCTTTCCAAGTGTCTCGCCCACCTGGGAGGGTGAAGGCTTAGTATTTTGTAGCTGCACGCCCTCGGCGTGCCTGTATTTTGCGTTATCATTGCTACACAGCCTCTTCAGCCACTTATCTCTTATGCCGGCCAAAGATCGCCAAACGTTAGTATTCGAGCAGCCTCAGGCGTTTCAGGACCTCGATATAAACATCTTCATTCCTCCGGTTGGTCCAACACGTAGGGTTTTGGCTTTGGTTTTTGCTGTCGTCTTTCTGCCTGTCCAAAACACCCTCGAGCAGGCAACGGCTTGTCCGGGGAATAAAAACATGGTATTTTCACAATAGTATTGCGAGCCGTGGAAAGCTGCGATCCTGATTTTATATTTAGAGAATGAAAAAGAGGAATTCAGTGACGGCCGTGTTCGGAGGCAGCTTTGACCCGCCCCACGCGGGACACCTGCAGGTGATGACGGCCGCCATGAGCCTGAACAGGGCGCAGGAGATTATCGTGGTGCCCGCGGCGCGCCATCCCTTTGGAAAGGCAGAAGCCTCCTACGGGGACAGGCTGGAGATGTGCCGGCGCATGGTCCGCGTCTTTCCCGGCGGCCGGGCCATTGTTTCGGATATCGAGATGAGATTGAGCCTGAGCGGCAGGACGCTCGACACCATCGAGGCCCTGATGGCGGAGCTCCCCGAAAGGAAGCTCAGCCTGCTCATCGGCGCCGACATCCTGCAGGAGCGGGACAAGTGGTACAGGTTCGATGCCATTGAAAAACTCGTTCCTCTCATCGTCATCGGCAGGAATGGCGGCGAAGGGGCCGGGTATTACGATGTCCTGCCGGCCGTCTCCGAGCTGAGCTCGACCGAGGCCAGGGAAAGACTGAAGCGCGGAGAGGACTGCAGTGTCATTATCCCCGCGCCGGTTCTGGACTATATCAAGGAGAGGGGACTTTACACATGAGCGACCAGATCTACAGGAGAAAAAACGTGGGCGTCATTGGAAGCAGCAGCGTGAGCAATGAGGTCGCGGCCGAGGCCAAGGAGGTAGGGAAGCTGCTTTGCAGGATGGGCGTCAATCTCGTGTGCGGCGGCATGGGCGGCGTCATGGAAGAGGCGTGCAGCGGGTTCGCGGAGCAGAGAATGGAGCTGGAAGGGAAAGGGTGCGGCGTCACGGTCGGGATCCTTCCCGGGGCGAGCAGCTCCGACGCGAATCCTTTTGTGGACATCGCCATACCCACGTCCATGGGGATCATGCGGAATTTTCTCGTGGTCCAGTCCGCCGATCTCCTGATCGCCGTGGCCGGCGGGTCGGGAACCCTGAGCGAGATGTCCATCGCCTGGCAGCACGGCAAGTCCATTATCGCCCTTGGCGGGACCGGAGGATGGGCCGGCGAGCTTGCCGGCAAGAGGATCGACAGCCGGCGGCCCGATACCGTTAAAAAGGCGGTCTCCATCGAGGACGTTGAAAAGAGCATCAGGAGCATTCTCTTCGGCGGGACGAAGGAAGAAGACGAAAAATAAATCGGTTGTAGCTGCACGCCCTCGGCGTGCCTATGGGGCGGGCCAAGCTTGCCCCGAGCGAAGTGAGGGGGCCGAGCTTGCCCGCAGCTACAGGGGAGAAAACTCACGTTTCCATGCCGCTGCACCTCAAGAAACGCATTCAGCAGCACGCCTGGGCGAAGCTGACCGAGGTCGAGGCCAGGGAGCACACGCTCAAGTACCTGTTCTGGGAGGCCACGCTTCTTTGCAACCTTGCGTGCCGCCACTGCGGGAGCGACTGCACGCGCTCCCATGACACGGCGGACGAGCTCACAACCGACGAGATCAAGAATCTTTTAAGGAAGGTTGCGGCCTGGCAGGACCCCCGCAGGGTCATGCTCGCCATAACGGGGGGCGAGCCGCTGCTGCGAAAGGACCTTTTCGATGTCATGGGGTATGCGGCGTCGCTCGGCTTTCCCTGGGGCATGGTGACCAACGGCCTGGCCGTGGACGAGCGCGTTGTGGAGGAGTGCCGCAAGGCCGGGATGAAAACGCTCACCATCAGCCTGGACGGGCCCGCCCGGCTGCATGACTGGATGAGGGGCCGCAGGGGCGCCTTCGCGAAGGCCGTCAGGGCCGTGGAGCTCTTCAGGGACGCGCGGTTCGTCAGGAAGCTCGAGGTCACGAGCGTGGTGGCGCCCAGGTCCATAGACAGGCTGCCCGAGACGCTCGAGCTCATAAGCGACCTCGGCGTGAAGCGCTGGAGGCTGCTGGGCGTCTTTCCCGGCGGCAGGGCCGGGGCAAAGCACGGCCGGGATCTCCTGATGAACTCCGAGGATTTTGTCAGGCTCTTTCAGTTCATCGCACGGACGCGGCGCCGGGTGAAGATTCCGCGCGTGTACTATGGCGAGGAGGGCTATTTCGGGCTGCGTTGGGAAAAGGAAATACGCAAGCACTTTCACTACTGCCTTGCCGGGATGGTCGTGGGCGGCATCCTGGCCAACGGCGACATCATGGCCTGCCCCAGCATTCCCAGGGAGTTTGTCCAGGGCAACATCCGAAGGGACGATTTCATCGATGTGTGGAACAACCGGTTCCGCGAGTTCAGGGACCGCGAGTGGATGCGAAAAGGTCCCTGCAGGGACTGTTCGCTGTTCGACTACTGCCGGGGCGGCGGCCTGCACCTGTGGGACTCGGACCGGGGCTGTACGCGCGTATGCCACCACGGCCTGGTCAAGGCCTACGAGCAGGGCGCGATCAAGGACATGCTGGACCGGGGGGCGCCATGAAAAAGCCGGTTTCAGAAATTGCCGCGGGGCTTTTTTTCATTCTCGTTCTCACGGCCGGGGCCGGGGAGCTTGCGGCGCAGAAGACCTGCATGGACGTGGAAACGATCAACGATGCCATTGCAAAGGCAGGGGCGGGCTGGACCGCAGGGCACACGTCCATGACCTGTCTTTCAGACGAGGAGCGGGCCAGGCTTTTCCCGCCCGGCGACCCGATCGTCGAGCATTTTGCCCCCGACACCGGGCCGCAGGGCGCGCCGGGGGAGCTGCCGGACGCGGATCGCGGCCCGGCGCCCTGGGCTTCCGCCCACCAGGAAAGATTTTCCTGGCGTGACTTCGAAGGCGAGGACTGGATGACGCCGGTCAAGGACCAGGCGCAGTGCAGCAGCTGCTATGCCTTCGGCGCGGTCTCGGCCATCGAGGGGGCCTTCAACGTGCGGCTCCGGGACCCGGACCTTGACCTGGACCTTGCGGAACAGTTCATTCTTTCCTGCGGGCCGGGCAATTGCGAGGACGGAGGCCAGACCTCCGAGCTCCTGGCATTCGTGCAGGACAACGGGCTTGTCGACGAGGCGTGCTTTCCCTACGTGGCCGAGGACATCGATTGCGACGACAACAGGTGTCCCGAATGGGAGGAAAGGGCGGTGCACATCCTTTCATGGAGGAAAGTCGTGGATACGTTCCGCCACGGCATCGAGACGTCCATGAAAGAGAGGATCGTCTGGTCTCCCATCATCGCGGGCATGGTGGTGTACGATGATTTCTTCGCCTACGTTGACGGCGTTTACGAGCATGTGGAGGGTAACGCGGTGGGCAGGCACTCGGTGGCGATCGTGGGCTGGGACGACGCCCACGACTCGTGGATATGCAAGAGCTCGTGGAACACGGACTGGGGCCTGGGAGGCTATTTCGAGATCAAGCGCGGCGACAGCGGCATCAATCACAAGCCCTACTCGGTTTACGTGGACAGCTCGTCGGTGGGAGGCTATCCCTGCCTGGAGCCCGATCAGCTGGAGATCGAAGTGCCGGCCCTCGGCTCGCCCGTGTCCTTCAGCATCACGGCCGGCAATTGCGGGACCGGCATGCTCGAGTGGGTCGCTGAGCCGGAACCGGCATCAAGCTGGCTGTCAGTGTCGCCGGGCTCCGGGTCCCTGGAGGTTGACGCCATGCAGGAGCTTGCCGTTGTTATCGATGCTTCCTGGATGAGGAGGCCCGGGGAATGGCTCGGCAGCGTAGGCGTGCGGGGAGGGGCCTCGGCGGCGAAGACCGAGCTTTTCATCACCGTTGTCGAGCTTCCGCCGGAGGCGGATTTCTCAGCCGACCCGCTCGAGGGCCCGGCGCCCCTCCAGGTCCGATTCACACAGCTGTCGGCCGGGAGCGTGGAATCAAGCTCCTGGGATTTCGGCGACGGCGCTGCGGACACGGCCAGAAACCCGGTCCACACCTACGGCCTCCCCGGGACGTACACGGTCTCGCTCACCGCGGCCTACCGCCTTGACTCGAGCACGACCACCCGGCACAACTGCATCACCGTTCTCGAGGGCGAGCCGGTTGACGGCGCGGCGGACGACTGCTGCCCCGACGACGTGAACCCCGAGCCCGCGGACGCGGCCGGGGACGATGGCGCTGATGAGGGCGGTGACGACGGGGGGTGCGGCTGCCGGACCGTGAGATGACCTCCCGAATGAAGGCACTTCACAGAAATGAAAGAGCCCAGCTCCGGCGCTTCTGCCTCTACGGCTTTCTCAAGAACCAGCTGTATTTCGAGCCCTTCCTGATCCTCGCGCTGCGTGAAAAGGGATTTTCCTTCACGGCCATCGGCGCGCTCATCGCGTTTCGGGCCGTGAGCGTGAACCTGCTCGAGATCCCGAGCGGCGCCGCGGCGGACGCCTGGGGCCGCCGCCGTTCCATGATCGCGTCCATGGCCGGTTACATTGTTTCGTTCGTTGTCTTTGCCCTTGCCACGGACTACCGGTTTTTTTTCCCGGCCATGTTCGCGTTCGCCGTGGGAGAGGCCTTCCGGACCGGCACGCACAAGGCCATGATTTTCGACTGGCTGGGGCGCCGGGGCCGGCAGGACGAAAAAACGAGGGTTTACGGCCTCACCCGCTCGTGGAGCAAGATCGGCTCCAGCGTCAACGCAATCATCGCAGCGGCGATCGTCATCATCGCACAAAGCTACGTGTGGGTCTTCTGGTTTTCCATCATCCCCTATGCCCTGAACATCGTCAACTTCATGTTTTACCCCGGTTATCTCGACGCCGGCCCGGCGGGCGGCGCGGCGGGCTCCCGGCGCAGGCGGCCTTTTCAGGCGGCCTGGGCCATACTCAGGCAGGGGCTTGCGGCTTGCGCGGGGCGGAAACAACTGCGCGGGCTCATCCTGGAAAACGTCTGCTTCGAAGGGTTTTACTCCACGGCCAAGGACTACCTGCAGCCGCTTCTCAAGGCAGCCGCCCTGGCCGCGCCCATTCTGCTTTCGCAAACGGACAGGGTCCGGACGGCCGTCCTCGTGGGCATTGTCTACGCAGCTCTCAATCTTCTCAGCTCCGTGGCTTCGCGAAGGAGCCATCGGGCAGCCGCATGGGCCGGGGGCGAAAGCAGGCTGACCGGCCGCATCTGGCTGCTGTCCCTGGCCGTGTACGGGGCCGCGGCCGCGGGAATCGCAGCGGGAACGAGCATCGC
>JBDRLK010000546.1:0-2281 GCA_043813155.1 Pseudomonadota bacterium
CGGGGCTTTAGCCCCGCCGGCTTCAGCCCCGTTACAGGCGGCCCTGAAGGGCCGCACTACGGGCCATGGAACGGCATGGGGAGCTACTGCAATACCCAGTAATGATAGGAACTGTAGAGGCCCTCGGAGTCGCATTCTACGTTCACGGTGGCGGAACTCGCGGTGAAGAATTCGGCAGGCGCCTCGAGCCGGGGCTCCTGCCAGCCCATTGCGGCCTGAATCTCCCACATGCCGGCGATCCTGTTGTTTATACGCACAACGAGCCGCAGGGGCAAGTGCTTGTTTTCCAGCCTGGCCGCAATGACGGCGCTTTTGCCCGGGTCGACGGACACGGTCATCTTTTCTCCGTTTCCGGGGCATTGAATTTCTCTTCCCCCGTCGGCCACGAGCCCTTTCCCCCCCCCGCCCTTCCCGTCGCCGTAGGCGAACGAGGCATAGACCGTTGTTCTCGAGCCCTCGTAGCGGTGAGCCGCTTCGCTGAGAAGATCGGCCACGTCGACCCTGTCGGCGATCTCCAGGCCCCCGTGGTCGAGGCCGGGGCCGTGGCCCGAGCGCAGCGCTGCCCATTGCGCCTCGTAAAGGACCTTGAGCGCGTCGCCGCAGATCGTGTTGTCCTTGAGCTTGACCTCGAAAACCTTTCTTCCCAGGATGTCCTGGTTGAACCACCAGAGAGGGTACACGGCGAAATAGCCGGGGAGCCGGTCCGCGGGAAGGTTCTCGAATTTTTCGAAAAGGCTGCCGGGCCCGGACCGGTACCAGCGGCTCTGGTCCTCGGTCGCAAGGCCGAGGATGTCGTAGCAGCGCTTCCCGGAATAGTAGGGGATGGCGCCGGCGTCGTTGAGCCCGATGACGGCGTCCTTCTTAATGTTGCGCTCGATAAATTTACCGAAGGCGACCTGCTGCTCGTAGATGTTCTTGCTGTTCATGCCGTAGGCCTCGACCCACCGCGGCAGGTTGACCAGGAGAACGACGATGAAAAAAGCGGCAACGGCCGACACCCAGGGCCTGTGTTTTTCTGAAAGGCCCTTCCAGGCCGTGGCGATGCCGATCCCGGCGGCCAGCAGGTACAGGTTGAAAAAGGGCATCTGGTAGCGGAACTGGTGCCAGCCGCTGTTGAGGGTCATCATCGTGGAAAAGCTCCCGAGGACCAGGACGAGGATGATGAGAGTCCAGCGGCCCGGGAGCCTGTCCCTGATTTCCCCGAGGAGCGCCCCCGCGGCGGCAATGAAGAAAAAGAGGATGAGAAAGGGCGGGCTGTGGTTGACCATGTAGACGTTGTCCAGGATTTTTTTAACGTTCGAGAACGTGTAATTGAAGATGGTGTAGGGCGTGAGAGAAGGGTCGTGGAAATAGGACTTCTGGTACACCGCGTTGGAAAGAAAGTGCCCGCTCAAAAGGAAGATGGTCAGCATCCATATTACGGCGGGCGCCGCGAGAAGGAGCCAGGGCAGCTGCCGGACGGCCGCGCCGCGGCCCTTCCCCAGGGCGCTGCGGCCGATGATGACGCCGGCCAGGATGAGAACGACGAACAGCCCCTCGGGCCGCAGCACGCTCGTAAGGCCGCCCCAGAAAGCGAGCTTCCACTGGATTTTTTTTCCCGCATCCTCCTTCGCGTCGAGGTAATCAAGGGCATAGACCAGTGCGGCCAGGAGGGACGTGGCGAAGAGCGCGAGCTCCATGCCGCTCAAATACCCCCAGAACTGGGCGCCGGACAGGAGAAAGAGAAAGGGCGCGAGCCAGGCCCACCATTCGCTCGAGCCGGCCGGCAGCAGCCTGCGGCTCAGGCCGAGGAGCAGGAAAAAGGACGCGATGAGGCACGAGGCGCCGATCATGAGCGCCCAGGCCATGATCCAGTCCCCCTTGAATCCAATACCGTAGCCCGCGGCGAGCACGAACGGGTAGAGGGGAGAGGTGGCGGCCGACGTGAACCCGTCGCCGGCCGACCACTCCATGATGTTGCCTTCGGTGATGTTTTTTGCCAGCTGGAAGTAGATGAAGCTGTCGTCCAGGGGCATGGAAAGGTGGCCGTGCGTGTAGGAGAGAACGGCCCAGACGAAAAGAGCGCTGATGAGGATAATGAGAAGAATCGCGGCGTACCTGATATTCTTCAACACAAGGGACACATGAGCTGTTTACTGTAAAAAGGGGAAAAAGGGAAGGGGAAGACGGGTGCAATCAGAAATTCCAAGTGAAGCGACGGCGACTTTTCGGGTGTTGAAAATTATCATGTAATTACGGTATGATGGAGACAGGTATCCTTCGGCGGCGTTTGCCAGAAGGT
>JBDRLK010000547.1:0-3008 GCA_043813155.1 Pseudomonadota bacterium
CAGAGGGCATTCCCGTCACCTATGTCCCGGCAAGAAACCTGGCGTTCCTGTCCGTGGCAATCTCGTGGGCCGAGTCGCTTTCTCGTCAGGATATAATAATTGCGGTGAGCAGCGTTGACTATTACGGCTACCCGGACTGCAGGCGGGAATTCATCCGGGCCTTTGAAGAAGCGGCCGCTCTGGGTACTAAAACCGGCGTCGAGGGAAAGCGCATCTTCATTCACGCGCCCTTCCAGGACATGTCGAAAAGACGGATCATCGAGCTCGGCCTGGCGCTGGGCGTGGATTACGCTTTAACGCACACCTGCTACAACCCGGCGCCGGACGGCGGCGCCTGCGGCATGTGCGATGCATGCCTCCTGAGGCGCGAAGGCTTTGAGCAGGCCGGAGCCGTGGATCCGCTTCACAGCGGCGGTGGAGGCTCGTAATGGGGAGCGTCACGATAAAAAAGCTGCTTCGCTCGTCCTTCAGAGCTCTCATCAGCCTGCCCCTGTCCTTTTTCCGCGGCATAGGCGACATCACGATCCTTGCGGGCAAAGTCTTCTTCTGGGCGGTGCGCCCGCCTTTCAGGATAGACGTCACCCTCACTGCCATGGCCTTTGTGGGTGTGGGGTCTCTCTTTATCATCTTTCTTACCGGAACATTCACGGGCGCCGTCATGGGCTTCCAGTTTCACGCCGCGTTCAAGATCTTCAGGGCTGAAAGCTGGGTCGGCGGCATGGTGGGCCTCTCGCTGGCAAGAGAGCTGTCCCCCGTGCTGGCGAGCATCATGCTCACCAGCAGGGCGTGCAGCGCCATGACAACGGAGATCGGCACCATGAGGGTCACGGAACAGATCGACGCGCTGCACACGCTCGGCGTGAGCCCCATCCAGTACCTCATCGTGCCCAGGGTCATTGCCGGCACGGTCATGGCGCCCGTGCTGTGCATGGTCTTCACGATCTGCGGCGTGTGGGGCTCTTACATGGTCGGCGTCAAGACACTGGGCCTCGACCCGGGCACGTTCTTTCACAACATCAAGAATTTCTCCAACCCGGATGACATCGCTCACGGCCTGATAAAAAGCGTCTTCTACGGGTTCATCTGCTCGCTCATCGCCTGTTACGAGGGATACAATACGTCCGGAGGGGCTTCAGGCGTGGGCAAAGCAACGAACCGCGCCGTTGTTTTCGGCATCATCTCCATATTCGTGCTGGATTATTTCCTTACGGTCCTGTTATCGGGCTTCAATCTTTAGATGCCATCTCACAAATACCTCTTACACAATTTAATGGTGCCGCACGCCCTTGGCGTGCCCCATAGGCGCGCCGAGGGCGCCCAGCACCAGGCGGGCCAAGAGCCCGCAGCTACAGGGGGTATTGATGAGTTGGCTTTCTAGATCGCCTCGGAATTGTCGCGCTCGTTGATGCAGGCGCTGTCCCCCGTGTCCACCTGACCGTCTATGTCGTTGTCCAGCCCGTCGCTGCACTCCGAGGCCACGCCTTCGAAATCCGTTTCATCGTCGTCCCGCAGGCTGAAGCACCCCGGGTCGTCGGGGAAATCCGCGAGCCCGTCGTCGTCGTTGTCCTCGCCGTCCGCGCAGCGCGGAAAAATCTGGTCATCGCCGGTGCCGCAGTTGAACTCGTCGCCGTCATCGGCGTTGACGCACCCGGGATCGGCCAGGTCGATGAGCGTGTCCATGTCATTGTCATTCCCGTCGTCGCACATGGGAAAGATGACAAGAGAAAACTCGTCCGGCGCTTCGAATCCGTAGCAGCCCGCATCATCGGGAAAGTCGGTCAGCGTGTCGCCGTCATTGTCAATGCCGTCGTTGCATGCCCTGTGAGTCAGCCCACCCTCGTCATCGTCCATGGGCGTTGTGCACCCCGAGTCCAAGCCGAAATTTCGGTTTCCGTCCATGTCATTGTCCAGCGTGTCCGTACACCTCGCCGGTGTCCCGCTGCCGCCCTCTTCACTGGAGTCCGAGTAACTGGAGCAGCCAACGTCATTGGGGAAGTCGGCCACACCGTCCTCGTCATTGTCCCAGGAGTCGGTGCATTGCGGCAGGCCCATGCTGATGTGGCAGCCCACGCAGTCTCCGTCCTCGCAGTGGTCGACCTGGGTCATCCATAAACCGTCCCTGCACCTGGTACCGTAGGGAGCGTCCGTCCAGTCTTCCCGGTTTTCGTCCGGGTTGCAGTACACGCAGGCGCCCTCCTCCGGCATTTCGTAGGCCGCGCGGCATTTCCCCTCGATCAGGCAGTTGTCGTCATAGACCGGGTGGGAGCACCGCTCGTCTCCCTCTTCCTGGCAGCTGTCGTCCGTGCACCACAGCATATCGCTCGCGCACACCACGGCCGCGTGAACGCAGCCGGTGAGGTCGCTGCTCATCTCCGGCCTGCACGTGTCGGTCGTGCAGTTGGAATCGTCGGCGCAGATATCGTTGTCGGGCTCGTTCACGCATGCGTTCTCATCCTCGTCGCAGGAATCATCCGTGCAGCCGAACTCGTCCGAGCAGTCCAGCTCGTTGTATACACACCCGGCATCGGGATCGCAGAGGTCCACGTTGCAGAACAAATCGTCTTCGCAGGCCGAGTTATCGGGCCCGTGCTCGCATCTGTTGTCACCCTCGTTGCAGCTGTCGATCGTGCACTCGAATTCGTCGGTGCAATCGGTCCCGGGATGCACGCACCCGGTCGACGGGTTGCAGATATCCTCGGTGCAGAACATCTCGTCGTCGCAGGCATCGTCGTCCGGGTCGAAATCGCACCCGTCCGCGGCCTCGTTGCACTTGTCCTCGGTGCACCCGACTCCGTCGTCGCACTCCACGGCCTCGCCGGCCCTGCACGTGCCCGAGCCCGAGTGGCAGTACTCCTCTCCGTCGCAAAAATAGCCGTTGTCGCACTGTTCGCTGTTCTCGCACTCGGGCGCGTCCACGCACCCTTCTTCCGGGTCGCAGAGATGGCCCTCGTCGCAGTTGTCGTGGTTCGGCGTGAACTGGCAGTCATCGATGGATTCCATGCATTCGT
>JBDRLK010000548.1:0-5098 GCA_043813155.1 Pseudomonadota bacterium
CGTGGTCTTCGACCCCGGTATCTACAGGATCAAGGTTGCCAAGGTCGGCTATGAGCCGTTCGTTTCGCAGGTGAATGTTGTGTCGGGCGCCCACACGGATCTCGAGGTCGATCTCAAGAAGATTGAAGGGGATGTGAGCATTGAACCGGAAGAGCCGCCGGAGAAAATCGAGCTCCCTGAAGTGCCGCAGGAGGAACCGGCAAAGCCGCGCCAAAAGAAAAAGCTGGCAAATTCGTATAAATGGCTCATCGGCGGGCTGGTCAGCGGAGGCCTGATTGCCATAGGGGCCGTGGCGACCGGCGCTGTAGGTCTGAATGAACAAAACGCAATGGAGGACGAAGCGGCCAAATGCCCTTCAACCGCGGAGAGGGAAGATTGCCCCGAGGCCTACCTGCACCGGGACAAGGCGGGCGACCTGCAACTCGGCACGAACGTGCTCATCGCGGGCGCCGCGGCAGCGGGCGCGCTCGGCCTGATCATGTTCTTCGTCGAATGGAACAAGGAAAAGAAATTAAAGGGGGGGAAAGACCTCGAGGATAACGCAAGCGCGACCATCATGCTCGATCCCGGACGGATGATCGGGGCTGGAATGGAGCTGAGGTTCTGATGGAAGGAAAACGGATATTCACGATACCTGTTGCCTGTTTGACCGCATGCGCGCTCCCTGTTCTTCTGTGCGCGTGCTCCCTGAACCTGGGCATGCCGCCGGGTTACGAGGATGACGTGAGCGAAGATCCTGACGCGGACGGCCTCGATGCGCAGGTGGACCAGGTGGACGATGACCTGACGGATGGGCAGGAAGACGTTGCAGCCGATGATGCGGATGATGGGGTCGACGCAGAGCCTGATGAAACCGCCGATATCCCTGAAGACGAACAGGCGGAGGTTGCGGTATGCGGCAACAGCGAAACCGAAAGCGCCGAGGAATGCGATGACGGGAAAAACGGCGATGACGATGACGGCTGCACGGATGACTGCGGCTTTTCCTGCCACGAGAATCCCGACTGTGAAGACAGCGAGGCGTGCACCGATGATTTCTGCCGCATGGGAGGAAACGGCAGGCTGTGCGAGCACGAGCTGCCGGATGACTGCTGCTTCATCGACGGCGCTTATTACGAAGACGGCGATTTGAACCCGGCCAATGACTGCCGGGGCTGCGACGCGGAAACGGACCAGGACGGCTGGACCAACCTCCCGCCTGACTCGCCCTGTGAGGACGGGTACGGCTGCACCACGGACGACGGGTGCGACGGTGAGGGCGGCTGCGCTTTTATCTCGCCGGATGACGAAAGCTGCGAAGCGGGTGAAGCCTGCCTGCCCCTTTGCTTTGACAACCCCTCGGGGTGCGGCTCGCCGCCCGAAACGCTGCTCCTGGACTGCGGCAGCCCGGTTGAGCTGCCTTCGACCTCGACCTGCGCCCTGACCCTCGATTCCCTGGCAGGGCAGGCCGCCTGCCTGAGCTGCGAGGCAAGGGCCGGCTGGACGCTCGTTGATTTTTCGGATTTCGGCGATGACGGCGGGGCCTGCGACCTCGACGGGTGGGAGCTCATCGAAGGCGATGTCTGCGGCACAAGCTATACGCTGGACCCGTGCGCCGAAGCCGGGGCCCTTGCGACCTGCTGCGCGCAGCTCGATACCCTCTGCACGGACCTTGATGAGAATTTTGTTCTGGCAAGCGACCTCGAAACCAACTGCGGAGGTGATGTTGAAGAGTGGAGGATCAAAAAGAGCTTCAATACAACGGGATTGACCGACCTGGAGCTGTGCCTGGGCATCGGCATGTCGGGCGCCAACAACAACGATTTTCTCATCATTCGCATTGAGGACAGCGGGCACGGGGAGGACCTGGTCTGCGAGAACGGCGTCGGGGTCGGAGCGCTTATCGGAGGGATTGCCAGGGACACGCTGTTTGGCGCCTGCATGACGCTCCCTGCATGGGCCGGGAACAACGCCGCACTAACCATTACAATCATTGCGAATTCGAACGATAGCGGCGACATTTTCTACATCGACGATATCCGGCTGGCCGGCTGGGGAGGAGGGTGCGAGCCCGCCATTGAAACGGTGTTCGAGGAGCCATTCGGCAGCGTTGAGACGTGCGACGCGCCCATAACGGACGGGTGGCGCGGCTGGAGGGTGACGGGAGAGCCTCAATGCCCCGGCATCCAGTGCCCGGGGGGGGCAGGGGACCAGTGGGGAGCGCAGGCAAGAAACTCCTCATGGTCCATGGAGCATGACGTGGATGCCTCGGCCCTCGACGGCAAGGTGGAGATCTGTTTCGACGTGGGCGAGCACGGGGCCAATGCCAATGAGTCGGTTCACGTCGAGTTCTCATCCGACGGCGGCACGGGCTGGCTGACGGCCTGGTATCACGAAAGAGACATGGGCACCGACGACGTGTGCCGGCGGATTTGCGTGAACCTTTCCATGATCGACCCGAACGTGCGAAGAAACCCCGATCTCGTTATCAGGGTCACGCTCACCGCCGACGATAAAGAAATAACCATCGATGACATCACGGTGTCGGGCGCCGTGTTCTGCGATCCCGGCGCCGCGGTCACCGCGGGCCCTGTTTCGGAAACCGGGACGCCGGGCCTTTACGGTCTCACGGTCCGGAGCACGGGCCGGCTTTCTTCCCTGGTAGCTTGCTCGTGGAATGACGAGGACCCGCCGGTGTCGGGGTTCGATGAAATCCTGTTCACGCCCGCGCCCTGATTCCGGGCAGGGGAGGCCATGGGACTTCCAGCGACGTCGAGAAACCATCTGCGAAATACTACGTGGTGCTGCGGGCCGAGCCTGTAGATTTACCTTCCACCCATCGACAACACATACTCTATACTACTAAGGCGTAGCTTTTGGTTTTTAGTAGAAGGATTACGGAACAGCCCTGATCGCTCGGCTACCAGCTTTCAGCATTCAGCCATCAGCGGTCAGCTTCGAGGAATTGTTCCTCCAAAAGCTGAAAGCTGATCGCTGACCGTTTTTTGGATGCGGCCGAAGGCCGCGCTGTGGTGTAGCTGCGCCTGTATCAGGCACGCCGAGGGCGTGCAGCACCAATTTGCAGGGGGCGCCTATTGAGGCACGGGATAGGACTGGTCAATGCCGTATTTGAGCTTGCCTGATTTTTTCTTTTTCAGCCCGGCTGCCTCATCCTCATCCTCCTCCTCAGGTTCAATAGGCTCGATCGGATCCATTATGACGTAAAGGGTCGTGTCCGACTCGACCACGACTGATTTTTCCCATTTATAATATCCCGGCGCCACGACTTCGATTTTCTGCGCCTTGCCCGTTTCTTTGACAACGATCGGCCGCTCGGCGTGAAGCTGCTGATCAACGGTAACCGAAGCTTTGGCCGGGAGCCCATCGAGCACAATGTTCCATTTTTTCCCGGGCAGTGCGGTTTTTTTCTCCGGCAAGGCGTCCCGGACAGCCGACGGCTCGTCCGCCTGCACGCTGCTGTTATTCGACGAGAAGAGAAGGACAAGGCCAATGACGCCGAGAACGAAGATTAATCCCGCGCCCGCCGGAATGAACCACCATACCAGGGCCGCTTTTCCGGCGGTTTTTTTTACGAGGGTCCCGGGAAGCGGGGCGCGCTGCGGGGCGCCGGGCGGAACAGTCGTTCTTTCCGGCTCGATTGTCTCTAAAACATCCGGCTCCGGGGGCTCAAGGTCCTCCTCCCCGGCCGCTTCTGAAAGAATATCGACCATGTCCAGCTCTTCTGTTCCGCCTTTCCCCGGCCTGGCCCCCGGGCGACGGCTTGCAGGCTCGTCAGCCGGCATGGACGCAGATGAAACGGGCAGCACCGGCGTTACCGTTCTCTCGTCGACCGGAGCAGCTACAGGCTTTACAGCCACCAACGGCGTTGTCGTCATCTTATGCTGCAAATCCTTGTCTATCCAGGAAAGATCGACGCTGCCTCGGGCTTCCATCGAGCCTTCCAGCCTTGAAAGAAAAACGGCGAATTCCGAGGCGGATTGGAACCTTTTATCCACGTTCTTTTCAAGGGCCCTGATAATGATCCGGTTCAAATCGGGAGAGATGTCGGGGTTGATTCTTGCGGGCGGGATGGGCGCTTTCGACACGATCCTGTACATGATCTGGTTGTAATTGTTCCCGGGGAAGGGCAGCTGGCTTGTAACCATTTCATAGAGCATCACGCCGAGAGAATACAGGTCCGTTCGGGCATCGACGTCTCTGCTTCCCTTGGCCTGCTCGGGAGACATGTAGGCGGGCGTGCCGTACACCTTCCCCACGTCGGTCGTGGGGGCCTTTGCTTTCTTGTCAGGCCAGGCCAGCTGTGAGATTCCGAAATCCAGCACCTTGACGATCTGCTCGCCGCCCGCCTGCCGGGCGAAAAAAACATTGTCGGGCTTAAGATCCCTGTGGACAACGCCCTTGCTGTGGACGGCGTTGAGAGCGGAAAGGATTTCCATGGCGATGGAGACAGCCATTGTTTCAGGCAGCGACCCTCCCGTAAGCAGCTCGTCCAGCGTGGCGCCCTCGAGATACTCCATGACCAGGAAATGCACGCCGTCGGACGTGGTACCCATGTCGTGGATTCCGACGATGTTCTTGTGGGCAATGGCCGCCGTGATCTTGGCTTCGTTTCTAAAGCGGCTCAGCATGTCCTCGCTGGCGCGAAGATCGGGCGAGAAAAACTTCAGGACCACCTTTCGATCCACGGCCCTCTGCCGCCCCGCGTAAACGATGCTCATGCCTCCCTGGCTCATCCGCTCGAGGACCTCGTACTTGTCATCGATGATCCTTCCCTGCAGCCTGTAGACTGCAGGGATTTTCATCTTCTCAACGGGACATTTCGACACGAACGTGGAATGGTCGTCACCACAGAAAGGACAGCTGAATTTTGCTTTGGATGAGGCCATGGTCTTTCAGGCAACGCAACGAGCCGTGCGAGCCGATAAAATCAATAGGGATAATATTCTTCAAAGCGGCCAACTTGTCAATAAGGATGAAGACTTTGACACGCTTGCCGCTCATCGTTCCCCCCTTCGTTCAAAGTGATATCGCGGAAAACGCAATAATATTTCAGCGGACTGGAAACTTTTGGCAAGCGCGCACGGCTCAGCGCTCGCGA
>JBDRLK010000549.1:0-5380 GCA_043813155.1 Pseudomonadota bacterium
CACCCCCCGGAAGCCATTTCGCTTTTTCTCGATGTCGTGCTTCCGCGGGGACCCCGCCACAGTGCACCCCATCCCTCCACGACGTAGTTCGACTACGCCTGCGTCGGGATGGGGACCCCGCGCCTTGCCATCCGGGCGCCTCGGCGCCCAGAAGAAGCTATTGCATATTTTGTCAGGAATCACCATGAAATGTCGAAATAATTTTTGGGCGACTCCTGAATGGTCCTCCCGCTACTCGCTTTTTACGTAGCGCTGTTCTCCGCCGATCTCCAGGACGTCCACGATGGCCATGATGATGGCATCGACGGGCTTGTCCTTGGTGAATTCAGTCTGCCTGGCCGAGCTGCCCTGCGCAACGAGCACGATTTCTCCAACGCCGGCGCCCACGCTGTCAACGGCCACGACAAAGGGACCGGTCTGCTTGCCGTGGGTGTCGACGAACTTGACGACATGCATCCTCATCCCCACGAGCTTCTCGTCTTTTCGCGTGGACACAATGGTTCCGACTATTTTCCCCAGTTGCATAGTGGCTCTCCTTTGGTCGCCGCAAAGAAATAATTTTTACATTCGGCCGCCGCTTGCGGGCGGGGCGCATCGACGCCCTCGATGTGACAAACCTATTTCTTTGCGGCTCCTTATCAGAAAAGTAAGAACGTTGTATGCGCTGGTTGTCTACTTGCCGGCGCGCTTCTTCACGGCGTCCTGGCGACCCAGAGGCAGAGCAATGTCAACGTTCTCGTGCGGTCTCGGGATGACATGGACGGTCACCAGCTCGCCTACTTTTTCCGCAGCTCTTGCGCCGGCTTCCGTGGCGGCCTTGCACGCGGCAACGTCGCCTCTCACGATCGCGGTCGTGTACCCGCCTCCGATCTTTTCGTATCCAACCAGCTCGACCTTGGCGGCTTTCACCATGGCATCGGATGCCTCCACCATGGCCACGAATCCTCTTGTCTCGATCATTCCTAGTGCATCAGCCATTTAATTCCTCCTTGATATTAGAAAATTTCTTTGTTTTTCGCGAGGTTAATACAGGGGTCGGACCTTGAATTGTGAATTTATTTTCCTGCCACGACAGGGCGCTCAGCCCTGCCAAACTCATCATTCAAGGTCCGACCCCTTCCTTGATCGAGGAAAAATAATATGAAAAATAACTATAAGTGTCAATCGCATTGGTATTTCTCTCACAGGTGCTCGCAGTGCGGGGACTTACGCCCCGCCGGCTTCAACCTCACGGCAGGCGGCCCATAAAGGGCCGCACGGCTTCCCCCTTTTACTCTGCCAGGCGGCAGGAGCAGCCGTCCGACGCCTCGCCTTCGTCCGGGGCGTCCGTGACAGTGAAATCAGCGGGGGCATCGGCCGTGTCAGGGACCGGGTCGGACACCACGTCGGCGTCGGCCGGGTCGGAGGCAGGCTCTGATTCGTCCGGGTCCGGTTCGCCGGCAGGCTCGATCTCCTCCACGATCTCGGGCTCCGGCTCTTCAACGGGCGGGTGGCCGGCGATCGGAAGCAGAACGGCCGAAGCGTGCTCGTGGTTGTGGTGAACCGTGTTGGTCGCTACGTAGACTGTCTCATCCGCCCTGAAGGGCAGGCCCGTGTTGGGGTTCGGGTCGAATCGCGGCGAGTTGGAGCTCGAGACCTGCACGCTGATCCTGTGGCCGGTGTTGAAAATCAGGCTCGTGGACCAGAGGTCGACGTTGATTTCATAGACTTCGCCGGGCTCCATGAACTGCTCGCTGTCCTGACCGCCCCGATGCCTCACGCGCAGGATTCCGTCCGCGATGAGCATCCGCCTCCCGTCGGGATACACGTCAATGAGCTTGGCCGTGAAGTCAGTGTCCGGCGCGTCGCTCGACACGAAGAGCCTGGCCGTGATTCTCCCCGTCACCTCGACGGCCTCGGCGAGCACCCCGGTTTCGAACATGAGCACGTCGTTTCTTTCCAGAAGCGGTGTCTGGTCGCACGGCCCGGGGTGCATTTCGATGGTAAGGTTGGGGCCGCAGAGCGTGGGCACGGGGTCGGCGGGATCGTAGAAATAGGCGGTCGATCCCTCGTCACCCGGCGGCTCCTCGCTCAGGCTGCCGTCGCCTCGAAGAAAGTACGGCACAGCGGCCGCGTCCGGCGGCCAGGCGTCAAGCTGGACCCACGCGTTTCCCGGCGCTTCCGCGTCGTCCACGTCCCCCATGGTGTAGACCATGGCGGCCGGCCAGTGCTCAACGTCATTGTCGATGCCCTTGAGACAGTGGTTGAACCACGTGAAGACGATGTACGTGAGGTCCTCGCCGTCCATGACGCTGTCTTCGGGAAACTCGAGCTCGCCCTGGGCCGTGGTCCCCATGGTGCTGTGCGTCCAGGGGCCGATCATCATGTACTGGTTGCCGGCCGCGCCGTCGCCTCCCTCTTCGCCGTACCCGGTGAACGCGTCGATGGTGCCCTGAGTGAAGATGTCGAACCACCCGCCGAGGTGCAGCGCCGGAACGTTGACATCGCCGTAATGCTCGACGATACGGATGGGGTCCCAGTAATCGGACAGAAGGTAGTTGCTCTCCCAGTCGGGCAGGACATAGGAGCTTCCCTGGCCCGCGAGCCAGGTTTCAATCATGTAGGTCCTGAAGCTGCCGCCCTGGAAAATGCCCTGGCCGTACATGTCGGGCGTGGCCACCATGATAAACTGGCACTTCAGCCCGGCCGGGGCCCCGGGCGCCATCAGGAGCTGCGTGATGCCCAGGGCCGAGGCCCCGAAGGTGCCGATGTTCCCGTCGCAGAAATCCTGCCCGGCGATCCACTCCAGCGTGGCCCGGCCGTCCGCGCCGTCGTCGAAAAACACCGTGTCCGTGCCCTGGGACATGAATCTTCCGCGCGTGTCCTGGGCAACGGCCGCATAGCCGAACGTGCCTGCCAGCAGGCCGAATTCCGAAAGCCCGCTCTTGGAGTAGGGCGTCCTGATCAGGATCACGGGCCAGGGCCCGTCTTCTCCGTCGGGCGTGTAGATGTCCGTGGCCAGGAAGACGTCGTCGGACATGCGCACCATGCTCGAGGTCATCTCGGCGCGAGGCGCCCCGGCTGCTGAAAGGAGAAGGGCCGAAAAGAAGCCGATCATAAAAGCTTTACGAGCGTTTCCACTCATCATCGCGGCCTCCTTGGAATAATTCGAGCCATTGCTTATTATTCAATAACGCAAGCTAAAGCTTGCGCCTTTAAGAAAATTATTAAATGTTGCATGAACGTCTGCACCCAAATAATGTCAAATAATCCGGATACGGTCAACGTCCTTGTTGAACTCAAATAGAATAACCGACTAAAAAGGAGGAAGCAATGAAGAAATCCGCAGCAATCATTCTTGTCCTGGCCCTGATTCTCGCGCCGGCCGCGCTGTGGGCCAAGGGGCTGAAGAAAGGCATGGGGTATGACCAGCCTTACGCGTCAGGCGGTTTCGACGTGGACATGCCCGACCTGGGCGGGGGCGAGGTCAAGCTCCCGTGGAACGAGTTCTCCAAGGTGCTCGAAGAGGCGCTCGGGAAAAACATGGCCGGCAAGAAAAAACCTCCCGTCGGCTATACCGTGGACCATGCGGCCTATGTCTGCGAGACAGGAGAGAATGAGGCGATCATAAGCGCGAAGTTTAATATCTGGGTGCTCGACGAAGGGTATTCGGTCATTCCCATTTTTCGCGGCGACATTGCCGTGGAAAAAACAAAGTTCATCGGCGCCAAGGCCGCCTTGACCGAGCAGGACGGCTGGATCAGCGTGGTGGCCGCCGGCCCGGCAACGTTCAGCGTGGAGGTTACGGGGAGGGCCAAGGTGAGCACGGACCACGGCATGAAGGTCGTCAGGCTCGACGTGCCGCAGGCCGGAAGCTCGACCCTGACCTGCGACATCGCGATGAAGGGCGCGAGCGTCAAGCTCACGCCCGGCGTGGTCACGTCCAGGCAGGACTCAGAGAAAGGCGTGAAGGTAAGCGCCAGCCTGTTTCCGCACGGGTATGTCGACATCCGGTGGTGGGAAGAGGTCAAGCTGCCGGGAGAGGAGAAAAAGAAGGAGAAACCAAGGCTTTTCGCCACCATGAACACGCTCTTGAGCGTGGGCGAAGGGCTCGTGCTGGGCAGGTCCGTCGTGGATTATTCGATCGTCCAGGGCGAGGTGGAGGAGCTCGAGGTGCTTGTCCCGAACGACATCGTCATCAACAATGTCACGGGAACCGAGCTCAAGGACTGGAGCGTGGATAAGAAGGACGGCAGCCGCATCCTGTCGGCTTTCCTGAGCTACAAGGTGTCGGGAAGCTACTCGCTCACCATCGAGTACGAGAAGTCCATGGGCAAGACGTCGGCCGTGGTCAAGGCCCCGGAGCTCAAGGTCCTTGGCGTGGAGAGGGAGACCGGGTTTTTCGGCGTTGCCGCGCGAACCAACGTGGAGATATCGGCCGAGGATTTCTCCGGCGTGACCCAGATCGACCCCAAGGAGGCGCAGCATTACGTCATCAGCTCCTCGCCGCGCCCGGTGCTCCTGGCCTACAAGTACCTGAAACACCCCTTCGACATTGTTCTCGACGTGAAAAAGCATTTCGACGTGTCCGTGCTCATCGCGGCCATCGACATGGCGGACATCAAGAGCGTTGTCACGGAGGACGGCAAGTACCTGACGGCCGCGGTCTTCCTGGTCAGGAACAACATGAAGCAGTTCCTGAAAGTGGAGCTTCCCGACGAGTCGGAAGTGTGGAGCACCTACGTTGCGGGCAAGCCCGTGAAGCCGGGCAAGGACAAGAAGGGCAGGATCCTGGTTCCGCTGGAAAACTCGCAGCAGGGCCCCGGTGACATGGCAAGCTTTGCGGTGGAAGTCGTTTACCTTTCCAGGATTCCGGAGATGGAGAAAAAGGGCAGGGCGGACCTCAAGCTGCTCAAGGTCGATATTCCCGTGAGCCACATGCAGTGGTCCCTCTTCCTTCCTGAGAAGTACAGGTACAGGAAATTCGACGGAAACGTGGAAAAGGCCACCCAGCCCCTGAGGAGCCTGCCGCAGGACAAGCTGCAGCCTGTCTATGGCGGGGGCGGCCACGGGATGCTCCAGTCAATCCCGCAGGCCAACGTCATGGAGATCCAGAACATGGATTTCGAGCTGCTGCAAAAGGAGCAGTCCATGGATATCGGCGTCATGCCCGTGAAGATGGAGATCCCTCAGCAGGGCCAGGTTTTTCATTTCACCAAGCTGCTCGTGATCGACGAGAGGCCGGAGCTCGCCTTTGATTACAAGAAAAAGTGGGAGCCGTCGTGGAAGCAGTAGCCGCCATCCCATTCCCTTTGCTCATGCACGGTAGTGCGGCCCTTTGTGGGCCGCCTGGTGCTGCGCCCCCTCGGGGCGCTTGTAGCTGCGCCCCCTCGGGGCGCCT
>JBDRLK010000550.1:0-9224 GCA_043813155.1 Pseudomonadota bacterium
GCTTGGCAATGTGGTGATTCTTGAGCTTCATCAGGTGAGGAAAGGATGATACGGGCGTTGCCGAGGCCGAGCCATAGAAACGATCCCTGATCGTGGCGTTGATCCCAGGGTTGGCCTCCTCTTGAATCTTTTCAAGCAGGGCGAACAATCTTCCAAGACGGTAGCCCACATTGATGTTTTCCAGATCGATTGACATATTTACCTCCTTTTCTTCTTTTCCGTGAAAGCGTGTTCCGAGCCTGTAATCTCTGACCAGCACGGCCTTGATAAGCGCTGCCCGGGCAAAGTTGACTTCTTGCTCGGCCCGGCATCGCCTCACCGCTGCCGAAAGAAGGGTGCTTGGATAAGCCAAGCCCGTCAAGATGGCCTTCATTGTGTCTCCAGCGAGATTGGGCGGTATGTTCTCGTCCTTTTTTTCCCTTTTGACGCCAAATGCCGTTGCTCGAAGAAGATTGCGAAGTGACAATGAGCGTCTGTTCTTTTCTCTGCTGATCATATCGATATCTTCGAAGTGGCGCATGATATTGTCCGCGATTGCGCCAACCGTACCCGCGTACCAGAACCGGACGGCAATGCGCGCTGCGTTGGGTGAGAGGCCAAGAACGAAAAACCGCGTTTCAGGATCAAGATTAGGCGCTGCGCCCGTTTCGGGCGATCGAAACATGGCAACAAGCTGCTTGTAGTCCTGCTCCGGCTCGCCTTCGCCAGGCTCGCCGAAGAGGTCGATAAAAACAGTTTCTATTTCATGGTCTTTTTCGGCCCAAAAAACAATCGTGTCATTTGCAAGGCGTATCTTTTGCCGCGAGTTTCTTGACAATAGGTGGTTGAGCGCGGTTGCATAGCCGAAAGCCGCTTTTTCGCTGACAGGGGCGTTATAGCTCTGCTCCCTCCCATAAGAGTCAAATCCCATGTTCTTCTGGAAAGAAACGAGCTTGGCAGTGCTTTTTGCGCCCGGAATAAACGTGCTCTGATGCAGTCTTGCAACACGCCCATGTACTCCCGAAACAAGGCAGACGGCCTCGCGCGCATGTTCATCGCCGCATTCATCGTCTGCTTCGCCTGCGCCAAGCAGACTTCGAACATGGGCTTTCACGCTCTCGTTTTCGCATACAAGCTGATTTTTTTCTTCCATTGAAAAACTGAGATTACATCCCGGTATTTTTTCGCATTCTGGCCAAGATGGATCATGGAAAACGCTGTCAGCTTTGCCTTCGGTCAAGAACTTATGCACGGCAAGCACATCCCTGTCTTCCGGGCAGGCCGAGCACAGCTCACCAACACGTGAGATAAAAGACTCGTGCTGCCTCCTTGCCATGCTGCAATCAGCCTGCTTCTCGGACTTCGGGAAACCAAGCACGTATCCATAATGGTCCCAAAGGAGATTGGCAGTCTGCCATGCATTCTTTCCAGTGCGATCCTTTCCCTTCGGCACCATGAATTTCCTGGCGACCGTTTTCTTGCCTGATAGTGTCCTCGTGTCCCGCATCCCGGCAAACCGTCCTTCCGTGTCGATGACAAGCAAGAACGGTATTTCCTTGAGCTCGAAGCCTTCCTCGGGAAGCTCGTCCATCTTTCTCGCGTAATACTCATTCAGCGCCTGCAAGATCATTGTCTCACCTCCCCACTGTCGAAAGACGGCACTCTCAATACACCATGGTCGAGGCTTGCACGGAAAAAGCAGGGCTGGCACGCGTCCGTACAGGAATGGACATGGGTCCTATCCTTGCCGTGGTCATGGCATATGTCGTAGAGCATGAAACCCAGATCGCGTGTCTCCTTGATGGGCTTGCACTCCCCTTCATGGAGTGGAAGAAGCTCGAAGGATGCCGCAAACTCCCGGCAGCCGAGATAGGGCCTGTGAAAGCACTGCCCTTTCTCGGCCCTGCGCATGAACATCTCCTCGAACTTCCTTACGTTGTCCGCGGCTCCCGCCTTTTCCGTCATTCCAATAAAGGCATGAATAACATAGGCCACGTCCCTCAGAAGTAGGCCCGCCCTCTGCTGCCGCCTTTCCTCTATAAACAGGCCGCTTGTTCGCATAGACGCGACCGCCCCTACCTCGTTGCGCCTCACCGATGCCCAGCAAATGGGATTGAGAACGTCTATCCGCTCAACCTGCCACCGGATGGCCGGTTTCCAGAGTATCGCCTCCAGAATGCCGCGTCCTGCCGATGGGGTCATGACATCGTAGGAAACTCGCTCAACCTTCATCTCCGGCCTTGTGAAGCACGCGTAGTCCCCCCAGACCTTGAGACTGAAAGTCCTGCTTTTCAATTCGTCATCATTCTTCATGTAGTCTCCCTTCCTGATGATTCACCCGATCAGATCATCGGGATTGTATATCATTGACCTGTCGGCACAAAACCCCAGGTTGTCGTCGTAAAGGTTTCCATGCCACTGGATAAAAATGCCTTCGTGTGCTTCATGGATCGCGCCATCCCGGCGCAATCGATCGTGCTCGCCTTTGGGCAGGTTGACTACATAGCGCTGAAGCCGGCGCAACAGCCAGCGCTCAGGGCCCTTGCGGATCAGTTGATCGATCAGCTTCTCTCCCTCTTCTCCGTACCTGACCAGGACCTGTTCCTGCCTTGTGTCGTCAATGATCTTGAATTTACTCGCCGCGTTGCGAAAACTGAATCGAAAATCGCTATCAGCTTTTAAATCGGCCAATATGTTGCGACCGTCGAGCCTTTCATCGCCGTACCCCCAGTAAAGCTTGCGAAAAAAACTCTCGAATAGCTCCGGGGCCAGGGGGTCGTTTCCGCAATGTCGAAGCAAGCCGGCCGTGATCCCGGCTGCCTCCCTTAAAATGCCGACCGGAGGACGACTGGGCGGATTGAAAACAACCACAGATCCCCTCTCCAGCCTGCCCTCGCGATTGCAGCGGCCGGCCGCCTGGGCAATGGAGTCAAGGCCCGCCAGTGCGCGATAGACAACGGGAAAGTCCAGGTCAACACCTGCCTCGACAAGCTGCGTGCTGATGACACGCACCGGCAGGCGCGCATCAAGACGTCCCTTGATCTCAGCGATCCGGCGCGAGCGATGGGCACCGCACATCAAGGCGGAAAGGTGGACAGTCCCTCCGGGCATCAATGACCACAGGCATCTGCAATCATCACGCCGATTGACAATGCAAAGAACGGAAGGCAGCTTCACTAGCTCGTCGGCGATTTCTTCCCACGTTGCGGGCTCCTGAATATTGTCAGGCAACTTCACATCGACCCGCCTGAGCCTTTCGTATAGAACCGCAGGGCTCTCCATGATCTCCCGTATGCCTTCCAGGCCCTTGAAGTTGAATCCCGGTGACTTGTATGGCCCCAGCGCAGGTTGTGTGGCAGTGGAAAGAAGCACGGTGACCGAATAGTTCCTCGTAAGCTCGTCCAGCGCCTTGAGTATCGGGTTGAGAAACTCCGGCGGAAGCAGTTGTGCTTCGTCCAGCACAACGACGCTCCCCGCGACATTGTGCAGCTTGCGGCATCTGCTCGTCCGGCTGGCAAACAGCGATTCAAAGAATTGAACGCTGGTCGTCACGATGATGGGCGCGTCCCAGTTTTCGCAGGCCAGCCGCGACCGAGGAGTCTCTTTCTCTGCATCGGCCACATCGAGGTTGCTGTGGTGCTCGATAACAGCGTCGCCGAAAATCTTGCGAAACTGGTCCGCGGTCTGCTCGATGATGCTCGTGTAGGGGATGACGTAGATGATTCGTCTGTGCCCGTATATCGAGGCATGGTGCAGGGCAAAAGCCATGGATGAAAGGGTCTTGCCTCCGCCGGTTGGAACGGTGAGACTGAAAATACCTGGAGAGCGCTTCGCTGACCCGATGCAGCGATCAAGCACGTCGGCCCGAGCCGAGTTGACGTCGGTCTTCTCGGCCCCGGATATTTTCTCCGTCATGTAGGCGCTGAATGCGGAAAGAAGATCCGCCATGGAAGGGAAGCCTCCGCGCCCGTACGCCTTGTCCGGATCGAAAAACTCCTCGGTGTCGAGAAAATCGGCGTCGACAACACATGAGAACAGCATCCTCACCCAGAAGGCTGCGTCGCGGCCGACAGGCTTCTCGGAAGGCAGGCCCTTTCCCAGCATGTCGCCTGGAGCGCCTCCCGACAGGGCAGCATCGAGCAGATGTCTGTTCTTGAGGCGTATGGCCAGGGCCGCATTGCCGTATTTGTCGGCCTCCCAGTCGGCCAGACCTGCATGGTGTCCTGCAATGATATAAGCCAGTAGACGTCCCGCTTTATTAAAACGGTCAATGGCAAGAATCCCTCCTGCGGTCGAGTGGTCCACTCTTGCTTTGTCTTCTATGTGAGCTTCGGAGCCTGAAACAGCACTGAGTTTATCCTGGAAAGCTTTCGAATATTTGCCAAGATCATGCCACAGGCCTGCGAGCCGTCCCCACTGCCGAAAACCGAACACGGCCGCAAAATCGCCGGCTTTTTGCGCCGTGCCAAGTAGATGATCTCGCAGCGCATGCCTTCGACTATCATTTGTAACATGGGCAACTGGGCCATCCGTCATATCAATATCCCCCATATACTGCCGCCATCGGCACGGGGCTGAAAACATGTATGTCAGCTCGCTTGAATGGAATCGACCGCCGCTTCTACCTTCCAGGTATTCACAGTATTACAGAGACTAACCCGAACAGTAAAAAATTCAAAGAAGTATGAAAATAATGGCAGCAGATTGGAACCGCTGAAGGTTGAAAAACATATATAGCTTGACGAAAAAGGGATTACGAAAATATCTATGAATTCAACGAACGCGGTGGAGCGCTGGCCATGGGGCCGAGCCGTAGCCGGCCTCTTGCGCGGGTCACCTCTTTTTTCGCTTTTTCCCTCGACCGTCCGGCTTCTTGTCCTTTTGCGATGGAGTATTGTGACGCGTTCCCGGTATCTCGATCTGCTCTCCCGGACCGCCGTCCATGTCCTCGTCCGTGTCCCCGGCCGAGGCTTCGGACCGGGCGATCCGCTCGAGGAGCCACAGCAGTCTCGCCCTTTCGAGATAGCCCAGCGAAGCATCCGTCAAGGACGGCTGGTCGGATAGATGCAGGAATTGCTTCCGGCCGGTCGCCATGTACCTCAGCAGACTCTTGAACACGGTAAAGGGAAGGATGGCAAGCCGAACAACCGCGAAAACAGCTTCTATGACAAGGAAGAGCGCATAGATGAAAACAAAGAAGAGAGTATCCCACAGGATGCCCAAGATGCCTCGTAAAACGCGCATGCTTTCCTCCACGGCGGCCGCCGCCGCCGGCGCCTTGTTTCCTGGGCCCGGCGGTCGACCGGAGGCTCAACAAGATTTCATGGCGGATCAGCCCCGGCCGCAGCATTTCTTGTACTTCTTTCCGCTGCCGCAGGGGCAGGGGGCGTTGCGCGGGGCTTTGACCATCTCGGCGGGAGCTCGATCTACCGGCTTTCCCTTCCTTTCCCGGTGGCGCTTGACGAGCATCCTGCCGACGTCCTTCACCCTCCTCCTGTCGCTCTTCAGCTCCTGCTCGAGCTCCGGCAGCTTCATGACCCACGCCGCGAGCACGCGCTTCGCCTCGGCCTCCGTGGTCGTGAACACGTCCCTGACGCGCGACGGAAAGCGCTTTCTCATCGCGCTTTCCGCCACGAACTCGTCCTCGAGCACGGTCGTGCCGCCTTGCTCGCGAATCCGGACGAACGTGAAGAGCACGTCCCCTCACCGGCAGGAGGGGTTGACGCACCAGCTGTCCTCCACAAGATACTTCTGCCCTTCATAATCGAACCTGATGCCAAGCCTGTCCCCCTACTTCAGGGCGCCCGTGATCTCGCTGAGCGAAACAACGGCTCCGGACTCGATATCCTCCAGCGAAAGGTCGAACTCGGGGGCGAGGGAATGGAAGGTCCTTGAACTATTCCAGGCTTTGCTCGCAGTCGATCATTGTCTCGTCGGCGAGACTTTGCTTGAACTCCTCCTCGAAGATGCTCTCAGCAAGCGTCTCGTCGAGCCCGTACGAATCGTGGCATGAGACCTGGCGGGTGTCCAGATCGAAGCTCATGCGAAGCCCGGACGGCGGGAGGCTGCCGGCACGGCCCGACCCTCCCCTGGAGGACAGGATAACGTGGTCGCTACGGCAATCCGGATTGTCACAAATATACTCACGCATCTCAAACCGAGTTTCCGGCAGGCAGTCAAAGACCGCGGTTCGGCTCGTTTTCGTGAGTTTCGTTATTTTCATGCTCAAGCCTCCGCTTAAAGCGGCCGTTGAACATGGATATTCATACTATATCAGGGAAGCGCGCTGGGCAAATGTAACGGCAAGGAAAGGAACAGGAGTGCGGCCGAGACGTTCCGTTCCGATTAAAAGCCGGCACCGGCTACGGGCGCATCGCTCCCTGGTCGATCGTAGCGACCTCGATGCCGTTTTCTTCAAGCCACGCGATGAACTCCTGGGTGCGATAAACGACCTTGCGCCCGAGCTTCAGGTAGCGCGGGCCGCGGCCCTGGCTTGCGAGGTTGGCAAGGTACTTGCGCGTGATAATACCTGGAAAATAATTTTCGATTTCCTGCCTGGCAATATACGGAGGCAGCTGCAGGATAATATTCATGGTTTGCCTTCTTCTGCGACCTATATGCCTTCAGGATAACAGCTTCGCACGAAGATGCCAAATTTCTCGATGCCCGAGCTCTTCGAAATCGCGGGGTTTTGCTGTAATTGCTTAAGGTATTACAAGCGAAAATTAAAGAAAATTATTTCGTTGTTTTTCAGGATATCTGACATGGCAAGCATTAAGGCGCATCGCCGTAGAGCTACGAAAAGGTTCACACTGCATCTTGCAGCAGGTTCGTGAACTGTTCAGCCGCGAAGAACGGTTGCAAGGTTGTGGTTCTCCAGCTGGTGGCGGATGACATAAGGGGACACGTTGAACTCATCCGCTATCTCGTCGACTTGCTCATCGCTGACGTACGCGCCACTAAGGTAAGACTTGAGCTGCGACGCGGGTGCGAGAAACTCCGCAGCAAAGGCGCGGTTGCGCTTCTGCCTGTCGGAATAAGATCCTGAAATCAGGAATGCACCGATGCGCGAAGAGACAAGGTATTCGAAGAGCCCCCTGCAGAAGGCGAACTTCTGATGCGGCTCTCTCTGCCTGAAGAGGAGAAACGCCGGACTTTCCTTCTCGTTGACGTTGAGCAGCGCGTCGCAGCAAACCGGCTTGTCGGGAAAAAAATGAAGGGCCTCGCTAAACCGCGAGGAGTCAATATTCATAATCCTGCTGAAGTCGGACATCGACCTGATGATTTCCGTATCGATTCCAATCCTGCGGCGAAGGAGCCTCGCAATTTCGTAGCCTTGATTCCATGGCTCCATGCGCTGATCGATCGATATTGCCAGCTCTTTTTTCAGCTTCCTGAGAGGAGCAAGATCGCTGTCCATGGCCCGGGCCTCTGCAACAAGCCTTCGCAGCGTATTTAGCTCATTGGACAGTATGCTCGAATCCGCTGACGCAAAAAACTCCGCGGCCAGATCTTCATCCAGCGCTCCTGCTGCTTCCAGAATGGTATCGCGCTCTTCATCTTGGATATCATAGGGATCGAGGCCAAGCGATGCCGCCGCGACACAGAAGGCCTTCTCGTCTTCATCGCTCTCGCTGATCTTTACTCCCTCCCACTCTGAGTTGAGAGGCGTTTCCATGATGCCCCGCGTCTCGAGCCGGTCGATCACCGTTGACACTAATTTTCTCAATTCTTCCACAACGGCTGCTGCGTCCAACTGCTCGGTTCCCTCCGACAGGAACCTGACGCGATGTCCGTCCGGCCCGGCGGGCTTCCACGCAATATAAAACCTGCTCCCCGTCGGCTTCAGCATGAGCTCGGGAAGACTGAATCCCTCGCGGGCGCAGCGCAAGTTATGCCTTCGCATATACGTATTGAACTGGCTTCTCCCGGCTGCTTCGACTTCATTCGTCAGCGTCCACCAGTTCTCCGCAATCCATTCGGCAAGCGGATACAGGGGAATGTAGATGTGCGGCCGCACGCTCTTCGTCTGCAGATCCTCCACTCGCGTTATGACTTCATTGTCAACGCTGATCTGCAGGCTGGCCCAAGTCGCTCGAAGCTCCTCACCCTTGGCGTCGCCGGGATCTTCCCAGTTAAATGTAAACGAAATAGCACTCATAGTTTTTCTTCAATATTCTCGGGCGCTTCATCCGAATAGATTTTATATCCCTTATAGTCACCGTTGCCCTTGTTGACAAGCCTGGCCTCATAGAGATCTTCATCGATTCTGCACCATGCGTACCTTGGAAAATCCCCCTCCCATGGACCCCCGACTATTCCACGTCGAACCGATTCCTGAAGCCATAATGTCAGCTGCTGCTGCATGGAGATAAATTTTTCATCACAGATCGTTGCGTCCGCTCGCGGACGGGGAGCCCCGGTAAAAGACGGAGCATTCTTGTGCTCCGGGCTTCCGACATATCGCACGCGATCGGCTAGAGCATCAAGGTCCGCTCCTTCCGGAGGCTCCACGATGCGCTTCACTCTTCTTCTTCTTCTACCCGGGGCTTTCATCTTGCTTCAGAATCACTTCCCGTCCTGGTCTGGGAGTAAGTATATTACCATAAAATTCAATCCTGCTTCAATCCTTAAAATATAACATGCATTTTCATGTGCCACTTTGCCTTCTTGCAGCAACGCCCCGCTCATACTCCGCGGCCCGGGCAGCGGCCGGCCGGACGGGCGAGATCTCGTTGAAAACGGCCACGGCTCTCTTTTTCACATCCGGGACCAGGTGGCTGTACTTCTCGGTCACGCGCATGGTCCTGTGGCCCATGAGCTCCTTGATCACGTGAAGCGGCGTGCCGCGAACCGCAAGCCAGCTCGCGAACGTGTGGCGCAACGTGTGGAAAACGACCCTGTTGCGGCGGTCGGAGACCCCCTTGTTCAGGTCGAGGCGCTGGACGACCTTCTCGAACGCGTTGCTAACGCTCTCGATCTTCCCTCCCTTCCTGCTCCTGTAAACGAGCTCTTCTGGGGCGCCCGCCTTCCCGGCGGCAAGCATGGCCCGGACCCTGTCCGTCATGTAAGCGTGGCGCGTCTCCCTGTTCTTCGGGTCCCGCACCGTGATCATGCCGAGGTCCAGGTTGATGTCCTGCCAGCTCAGGGCGAAGATCTCCCCTGCGCGCAGCCCGCAGTGGAGAGAAAGAAGGGCCATGTCGTGAAGCTGCACGCCGCTGCAGAGGCACGCCTCGAGAAGGATC
>JBDRLK010000551.1:0-2860 GCA_043813155.1 Pseudomonadota bacterium
GTGCTGGGGCAACAACGGCTACGGCGAGCTCGGCAACGGCTTGACCGACGACAGCTCCGTGCCTGTGAACGTCACGGGACTGTCCTCCGGGGTCCAGGCCGTCGACTCGCTCTACTACACCACCTGCGTGATCATGGCCTCGAGCCACGCCGTCATGTGCTGGGGCAAGAACGACTACGGCCAGTGCGGCAACGGCAATACGGTCACGCCCCAGAGGACGCCCGTGAACCAGGCGATGTACTACGATGCGTCCGGAATTTCAGTCGGCGGCGACCATGTCTGCGTGATGACCGGAGGGACGTTCTACTGCTGGGGCAAGAACGACCACGGCCAGTGCGGCGACACCACGACGACCTCGCCCAGGCTGTTTCCGGTCGAGGTGCGCGGGCTCACCGTACGCTATTCAATCCACGCGGGAAACGAGTACACCTGCGCCCGCGTGCAGGCCAACGGAAGGTACGTCAAATGCTGGGGACGCAACAACTACGGCCAGTGCGGCGACGGCACGACCACCACGCCGCGGACCTCGCCCGTGGACGTCATCAAAACGGACAGCACCACGCTGAGCACGGTCAACGGGCTCTGGGCCGGCGGCTACCACGCCTGCGTCGTTGACACGGGGGGCGCGGTATTGTGCTGGGGTTTCAACAACAACGGCCAGGTCGGCACCGGGAACACGACCACGCCTCAGCCGAGGGCCTATGCCGTCTCGGGCCTGGCGGGAGCGGTCGCCGAGGTCTCCCCGAGCCATTACAACCACACCTGCGCCCTCCTGTCATCGGGGAAGGTGCAGTGCTGGGGCATGAACTCGTACGGCCAGTGCGGCAACGGGTCGACGGCCACGCCCGTGCTCACGCCGGACTACGTGAACTGCAACTGACCTTCTGCCTCTCCCGCTGCACGCCATGAACAGCGAAACGCGCAGGGCGAAACAGGAAGCGGACGTCAAATATTACGATGTAATATTTTTATAAGTTATGCAGAACGGTTCAAGGGACTGCGCGATGCTGAAAGCCGAAAGCCGATAGCCGATAGCCGATAGCTGAAAGCCGCGGCCCGAAGGGCCGCCTCAGAAATCCACGGAAAATTCGATGCTGATCTCCGCGTTGGGATCGAGCTCGAGGGCGATCTTGTAACATTCTTCGGCGTCGGCGTGCCTGCCCGTCTTGTCCAGGAAAAGACCCTTGCTGATCCAGAAACGCGCCTGCTTGGGGTTCAGGTTGATGGCGCGGTCATAACATTTTGTCGCTTCCTTCAGGTTGCCCAGGGCGTTCATCACGCCTCCCTTGATGACCCAGGCCTCCGAATCGCCCGGCGAACAGGCGATCGCCTTTTCGCAGCCTCTCAGGGCGTGCTCCATCTGGCCCAGGCTCGCGAGAATCATGGATTTCTCCTTCCACGCCTCGGGATCTCCGGGAAGAATCTCGGTCGCCCGTTCGGCGGCGTACAGCGCCTCCTCCGGCTTCTTCATCTGGATGAGTGTGCTTGCTTTCAGCTTCCATGTCCCGGCATCCATGGGACACTCTTCCAGTATCATGTCGAACTTCTCAATGGCGTCCTCGGTCTTTCCCATAGCCGCCAGGACCGCTCCCTGTCCGCCGATGGCTTCCAGGTCATCGGGGTTGTCGGACAGGATGTCTTCAAAACACTTGAGCGCCTCCTCCAGCCGGTTCATGTTGAGGTAAACGTTGCCCATGCCGCGCAGCGCTTCGACATTGTGCGGCGACAGGTGGAGCGCGTGCTGAAAATAGGACAGGGCCTTGTCGTATCGCTCCAGCAGGGCCAGCGCCGTCCCCTTGCCGTTCCACGCTTCGACGTAGGTCTGGTCGAGGTTCAGGCACCTGTTGAAGCTCGTCAGCGCTTCGGCCGGCAGGCCGAGCTCGAGCAGGGCGGCGCCCCTGGTCAACCAGCCCTCGGCGAATTCCGGGCTTATCTCGAGGGCCGTGTCAAACGACTCGAGCGCCTCTTCGATCCTTCCAAGGGCTGCAAAGGTCGCTCCCTGGTTCATCCATGCGTCGATGTAGCGCGAGTTCTCCTTGATGGCCTGTTCGTAGCACGCCAGCGCCTTGTCCGTTTTGCCCATTGAATCGAGAAGGATGCCCTTGTTGGTCCATGCCTCGGCCAGCTTCGGGTTGAGGCGAAGCGCTGCGTTGTAGCACGCGAGCGCTTCCTCCGTGTTCCCCATGTTGTCGAGAGCGACGCCCTTGTTGCACAGGGTCGTGGCGTCCGCCGGGGCAAGCAGCAGGGCCTTGTTGTAAAAATCCAGCGCTTCGTGGGACCTGCCGAGCCTGTCGTAGGACAATCCCTTGTTGCACAGCTCCCACACTTCCATCTGGGACTGGCGCGGGGTCGGCACGGTTTCCCCGAACTCCTTCTGGAGCAGGTGCTCCAGCATTGCGAGGACCTCCTCGAAGCTTTCGAACCTGTCCTCCTGGGCCTTGGAAAGGCATTTCAGGATGATGGCCCTCAAGTTCAGAGGGATGTCGGGATTCATGGCGCGGGGGTCCGCGGGCCTGGTGAAAATATGATGGAACATCCAGTCCTTGGCGGTTTTTCCCTTGTAAGGCAGCTTGCCCGTGATCATCCTGAAGAACGTAACGCCGAACGAATAGATGTCGGACCTTTCGTCGACGGGATGGATGGACGTGAACTGTTCGGGCGCCATGTAAGGCAGCGTGCCCGCCCGCTTGCCCCCCTCGCTGATCTCGAAATCGCTTTCCTCCCTTTCGCTGTCCAGGACGCGGATGACCTCGTCGACGGTAGGGATTGTCTTGGACAGGCCGAAGTCGGTCACCTTGAGGGTCCCCTCGGGAGTGATGAGACAGTTGCCCGGCTTGATGTCCCTGTGGAGGAACCCCGG
>JBDRLK010000552.1:0-2284 GCA_043813155.1 Pseudomonadota bacterium
ACGCCGAGGGCGTGCAGCTACACGGGGGGGGCCACAGGCACGCCGAGGGCGTGCAGCTACACGGGGGGGCAACAGGCACGCCGAGGGCGTGCAGCTACACGGGGCTGCCGGTTTCCAGTAAAAAATCCCTGACGGCCGGCCACAGTGTTGTCGACGCGCGAAAGCCGACGACCGCGCCGATGTGGCCTCCCTCCATGATGATTTCCTTTGCATGGGGCACGTGCTTTCCGATGGCCAGCGCCGATTCGAGCGGAACGATGTGGTCCTCCCTGGCGGCCGCGCTGAGAAGCGGGCAGGTGATGGCGGCCAGGTCCACTTTCCTCTCGGCTATGGTGAGCTCTCCGCGCACGAGAGCGTTTTCCTGGTAAAGGTCCCTGATGTACTTGCGGTAACACTCTCCGGGAAAGGACACGTTGTCGCCGGCCCATGTTTCAAGGGCAATGAAGCTGTCGAGGAACCGGTCGTCCCACAACCTGTCGACGAGATAGACGACCTTGGTGGCCTGGGCCGTGGGCTTGAGCAGGTGGAAGGAAAGCTGCATCAGGGGCCAGGGCACGTTGCCCAGGGAATCGACGAGAGCGTCGACGTCAAAGGTCCTTCGATCGGTCCAGGCGGCAAGCGTGCCGCCGCAATGGAAGTCGATGGGCACGGCCAGGTTGACCAGGGACGCGGCATGCCCCGGGTGGAGCGCGGTGTAGATGGTCGCCAGCAGGCCGCCGACGCAGTAGCCCAGCAGGTGAATGGAGCGGCGGCCCGTCATGCTGCGAACTTGTCTTATCGCCCCGCCCAGCAGGAGCTGAATGTGCTGGTCGAAGCTCAGGAACCTGTCCTCCGGGCCCGGCCTGCCCCAGGTGATCATGAAAACGTCGAATCCCTGCCCGAGCAGGAATTCAACGAGACTCTTTCCCGGCTGGAGGTCGAGAATATAATGCTGGTTGATGAGGGATGGAACCAGGAGAAGGGGGGCCGCGTCACGGGCCGTGCCGCCGGGCCTTTCGTAGCGCAGGAGCTCGAGCTTGTTTCTTCGCCACACGACGCGGGCGGGGGTTACGCCGACGGGTACTTTTTCCCTTTTCAGGAGCCTGACCAGGTTTTTTCCCCTGGCGGCGTAAGTCTTCACAGTAGCGGAAAGATTACCCATCGGTGATGCGACAGGTAGACAATGTAGGCTAGTTATCTTCCTTGGTCAATCGCTCGGTCATGAAAGACGCGAGTTTCTTCTGCGACTCGATGTACCAGTCAAGGCCCTGCATCCAGAACTCGTGGACCTTTGCCATGGCGTCCTTGCCGCCATTGAGCATCTGGAAGTGGTATTCGGATGCCCTGCTGATGCCCTCCTTCAGGTTCTTGTGCACGAGCTTGGTGTAATCACCGTTTATGGGATTTTCGAATGCCTTTTTGATTTCTTCGTAATTGAACTGCATAGCCAGCCTCCTTTTCATTGTTAATGTTGCTCTTTATGGTTATGTTGCATTGCAGCATCCTAAAACATAACCATAAACAAGAATCTGTCAAGTGGGATGAGAAGAAAAAACTGAGAATCAATCGGATTCTTGGGGTTTATCAGCTTTCCCTGGCATTTTGATTCTCTTCCTGGCTTTTTTCAGGGATTGCTGCAACGCGGTAACTTTTTCTCGCAGTTTTCTGATTTCGCTGTCCTTTTCCTCCAGGAAACCGCCCGTTTCTTCAGGGTTTTCCTTGTTTTCTTCCTTGCCGGAGTCAGAGGCGAGCTTGGCCCACACACCCATGAATGGGTTTGTTTCAAGGCCCGTCCACATGAGTTTCTGCATTTTACCGGCCAGCTCCGACTGCTCCTGCGTGAATTTCAGGTACATTTCCCTGATGGTCTCCCCCCCGAGCGTGATCAGGCTCTTGAGAAAATCCAAGGTGAGGAATTCCTTGCCGTAAGGAGACTCGGCGATGATCTGCAGCATCACGTCCTTGGTGAGGTCCTTTTCCGACGCGCTGTCCGTGACCCTGATATTCCGCCCTTCGCGGATCATTCGGGCAACCTCGTCGAGGTTGACGTATTTGCTGGACGACGTGTCGTACAGCCTTCTGTTGGGATACTTTTTGATCAGAATGGTGTCGTCATCACTCATGACCGACCGATCATACTGCAAGAAAGCAAAAAGTAAACCCCAAAAGGGGACAGAGCGCTGGGGAGCATGGGGGCCGGGCCTTGAATCATGAATTTCATCCATTATTTCTATGAAAAAATTTAAAAGAAAAAACCCAGAAAATTAAAGATTCAAGGCCCGGCCCCGTCGATCCCCGGGAATCG
>JBDRLK010000553.1:0-7237 GCA_043813155.1 Pseudomonadota bacterium
TTGTTTTTCTCTTTTCTTTCGCCTTCATGATTGCGGGCTGCAGCTGCAGCTCGGGCAGCGACACGGACGCTGACGCGGGCGAGGACATTGCCGCCGACGACGCTGGCGCGGAGGACACGGCGGCCGAGGACACGCCTACCGAAGCTCTGCCCGACGCGGACGACGAGGAAATCACCGATGACCCGGAACCCGACCCGCCGCAGGACCCGGCCCCGGACGATGGTCCCGTGGAAGCCGACGAGCCAATCGACACACTTGAAGTCGAGGACGTCGAGCCGGAGCCCGAAATTCCTCCCACGCCCGAAGGATGCATCGAGGGCGATTTCACACCGTACTGGGGTGTTCTTCACTGCCACACGAGCTACTCGGACGGCGAGCAGCTGCCTTCCGACGCCTTTGCCCATGCGCGCGACGTGGCCGGCCTGGACATCCTTTATGTCACGGACCACCTGGAGCAGCTCTACCTTCCGACCAATCGCTGGGAAAACTGCAGGACCCAGGCCGACGAAGCAAACGCACCCGGCAGCTTCCTGGCGGCCTGCGGCTACGAGTACGGCTCGGGCTTCATCCTGCCCTGGTTCTGGTCCACGGGCCACAACAACGTGTTTTCCATCGACTACCTGATGCCCGAGATCCAGGTCGATTTCCACAATTTCTATAGCAGCGTGGCCGCTTGCCCGGACTGCATCACCCAGTACAACCACCCGGGAAGCAGTGAGCACGAGACCTGGAACGATTTCGAATATTTCGCGGACGTGGACGAAAAAATGAACCTGTTCGAGTTCAACAGCGATCCTGCCTGGGACCTGTTCTTCCAGGCCATGGACGCGGGCTGGCACATCTCGCCCATGTGGAACCAGGACAATCACAGCGCGAACTGGGGAACGGCCAATGACAGGCGAAGCGGTTTCTTCATGGCCGACCTGACGCGCGACGCGCTGCACACGGCCATGCGCCAGCGCCGCTCCTTCATGTCCTATGATAAAAACGCGTACGTGAAAATCATGGCCGCCGAAGCCTGCTGGATGGGATCCATGCTGTCGGGCGTGGCCGACATCGCCATCGACGCCGAGGCCGTGGACGCGGACGCGGACGACGGGTTTGCAACGATCGAGTTCTACGGCCCGGGCAAGACGCTTCTTCATAGCTTTGAGTGCGAAGGCGCGATAACCTGCACGGCCCGTTATGACCTGGCGGCCACCGGCCCCACCTACATCGTTGCCAGGGCCACCCAGACGGACGGCAACTGGCTCGTGTCCGCGCCCGTGTGGGTCACGCCGTAAACCTGGACACGCTTCAGCGGGGCTGAAGCCCCGCACTCTTTCGCAGCAGATCAACAGGAAAGAGAAAAGCCAGCACCTTTTCAAGCGGGCTCTTTGCCTTGCCCTTGCTCCCGCCCTTATTGCCTGTCCTGACGATCCCCAGGTGGTTGGACACGTTGCGCTCGGGCCCTTTCTTGTGGCAGGTGCGGTTGACCACGCCTCCCATGGAAGGTACGACCATGGTCGATGACGCGCCCCCGTCCAGGTTCAGCGCGCGGTATGCCCCGAGCGAAAGAAAAAGCTCGCCGAGCTGCACGGTCTTCATGCCCTGGCTCCAGCCTTTCTGGCGGCCGTCCACCACGACGATAAAAACCTTGCTTTCGTCCTTGGTATACCCGATGCCGGTCCTGGGATGACGAGATTTAAAAATCTCGTCATCGCTCTCGAGCGGCTTGCCCTTGTCGAGGATGACGGGGACCCCGGTCAGCGCGTGCTTCATCCAGGACGGAGGTGCGGTCAATTTTTCCTCGGTCGGCCGGATGTCAATCTTGATCCTGCCGGTCTTTTCCTTCCATTTCCCGAACCCGACGACCGTCGATTCCCCGGTGTCCGCGAACTTGGGCCAGGCCGCGCCGTCCGAGACCGTGAAACCCCCTTTTTCACACCAGAACCCGCCGTTGACCGCGGCCACGGCATTGAAGCGGTCGGCGAATTTCGAAGGAACGAGGAGGCGCTGCTTGTAAGGCGTGACGAAAAACTCGTACTCTTGCGACGTCAGGTCGACTTCGAGAATATGGGCCTTGTAAAGAGGGGTCTCGCACTCCTGCCTGTAAAAAGTTATCCCCTCCATGACCGTCTTCTTTTTCCCGTTTTTGAGCCCTTCCTCGCATGGGCCCTTGTCCGCGGCCATGGAAGGCGGCGCAAGGAGCAGGCATGTCAGCACAAGGCCCGGACCCCGGCATGATTTGATTGAGCGCAGGAATTTCATCTCAATTAATATAGAACAAGCATAGGAACGATATATTCATTTTTCAAGAAAAAGCTGTCTTGTGGACGTGATGAAGAACGGTCGACACGCAACAAAACGGGAACAAAATCAGCGGAGAGGCAGGGATTCGAACCCTGGAAACGGCTCATCACCGTTTACTCGATTAGCAATCGAGCGCCTTCGACCAGCTCGGCCACCTCTCCGGGGTAAATAACCTTCACTGCCGGACGGCGAAAGGTGCGCATGCCTTTGCTCATCCTGGAGTCTTCCTGACCTAATATACGATGGACCCTGTACAAGTCAACCGTCACTCGACAAAACTCGGTCGGTGGAAAAATAACTGCAGAACGATGCGGGGGACCGTTCTTCGTGCCTGGTAGCCGAGCGATCAGGGTTGTTCCATAATCCTTCTGCTAAAAACCAAAAGCTACGCCTTGGTAGTATGGAGAAGATTGAATGTTGCCGGGGGAACCGTGAAGAAGTCCATGCCGGCGAGGCATTCTTTATGGTCAATAATGATGCGGCCACTTCCGTGAGAGCCTCCGTATTCCCGGTTCGGACGTGGTTTTATCGAGCGACGGGGATTACCGGTGAAAGGCCCGCAGCCCGGTGGCCGGCACAAGGTTGCGGTAGCGCGCGCGGAAGCTCTTCCAGAACTTTCGCATGTCCTTGTAGTACTGCAGCCTGTCCATGATCAGAAGGTCGAGGGCCGTGCCCTCGATCCAGTTCACGTCCCTGCGGTGGCCGAGCACCATGGCAACGCCCGTGGCTTCGATGAACCGGCGTACTCTCGCTTTCTCCACGTCGATGGTCGAGCAGCTGCCGAAATGGATCACCCTGTCCCTGAAGCCGCCTTCCATGTACATGGCCAGTGATTCCAGGCTCACGCTGTCCCCGTCCAGGAGGATCACTCCTGGCTTTCCGTGAAAGGCCAGGTACACGATGCCGTACGTTGACCTGCCCTTGATCCTTCTGAGGTTGTGGCGCAGCTCCGCCTTGGTGTTGCAGGTCATGTGAATGAATTTGATGTTATTGATGGAGCAGGCCATCTGCAGTATGGGCGCCACGCTCCAGTGCTGCTCGATGTCCGTGTTCCACAGGGACTCGAGGCACACGATGTTCTTATCGTAGCGTTTCATTCTTGCCATGTTTGGGCTCCTGCTCTTTTCAGGCGCGCCGAGGGCGCGCAGCTACACGGGTTTGGCGCGCCGGGCGGGTCGCGCCTACCCGCGCTGGCTGATCATGATGATGCCGCACGCGGTGTCGCGGGCGATCTTCAGCGCCGTGTCCCCGAACATCTTGCGCCTCCTTCCCCGGCGCTGCAGGCCTAGAATGACGAGGTCGCTCTCCGACGCTTTGTCGACGAGCACACCGACCGCGTCGTCCTCCCGGATCACCTCCACCTGCGAATGGAACGGAACCTCCTCGTGGGCTGCGCGGGCCAGCTCGCGCCTGGCCTTCATGCACCTGTCTTCGGATGCCTGCCGCGGCAGGATGCTCAGGAAGGTTACTTCCCTTTCCCCCGTTCTGCACAGGCTGCCCAGCAGGCGCGCGCGAAGCTCGCTGTGCCTGCCGCGGCCGCCAAGGGGGACGAGGACGCGCCTGACGCCCGACAGCGTCCATCCCGCCGGCGCCCGCAGGACCACGATGTTCGCGTCCACGCTGCCCAACAGATCCTCCAGGCCGCTTCCGTTGTGCTCGCCCGAAAGATCGCTCATGCCGAGAAGAAGGCTCTCGCAGTTATGCGTCCCGGCGACGCGGGCGATCTCTTTCCACGGCTCGGACGCGACCGTGATGAGATAATCCGGGGCCATGCCTTTGCGCAGCGACGCGGAGAGCGCCTCCTGCAGGACGGATTGAATTTCGAGCATCCGGCTCGAGCACTCCCCATTCTTCAGCTCTCCCGGAGCGGAAACGACCGACAGCAGCACGACTCTCCCAACGTCCGGCGGGGCGAGCGCGTCCGCCACGCCGACCAGGGGCTCCGCGCTCGCGGGGTTCGCGATCGGGACGAGCACCAGGGGGCTTTTTCCCCTGAGCCGCACGAGCGCGGGATCATAGGCCTGGGACGCGGCGTCCACGGCGCGGGCGCGCGGCGCAAAGCGCACCATGTAGAGAACGACACCGAGGCCGAGCCACGCGACCACGACCAGGCCGGCCGACGGCACGCAAATGCCCTGGAACGCCGCCAGCGCCATGCAGGCCGCGGCTCCCGTGACCGGAAAGAGGGGAAACCAGGGCACTCGAAAAGGCGCGGCGCCCGCGCCGCCGCGCCGGTGCATCAGGATGTTGGTCCAGTGGGCCGCGGCAAAGGAGACCAGGAAGATCAGGCTCGCCGCCGCCCCTGCCGTCTCGACCCTGCGCACGGCGAGAATGAAAAGCATGACCAGCCCGGAGCTAGCCAGGATCGCGGCCGTGGGCGTTTGGCGGCTGCTCAATCTATCGAGAAAGCCGGGGAGCGTCCTGTCCGCGGCCATGGCCCGGGCCACCCGCGAAGCGGCCAGCAGGTTCGCCTGCAGGGCGGAGAGCATGGCCAGGACAGCCGCCACGATAACGAGCCAGAAGCCGAAGGGGCCGAGGTAGTTGCCGGCCGCCGTGGCGATGATGGTCTCGGGGTTTGCCGCGCTCTCGCCGGCAATGGTCTGCCCCGCTTTCATGCCCACCGTGGCGACGATGAAGAGAAGGGGCAGGTAAATGATAAGCGCGGTGCCGAGAGAAATGAGCATGGCGCGCGGCAGCGTGCGGCCGGGATCGCGGACCTCGCCCGCCACCGTGGCGATGATGTCGAACCCCTGGAGCGTGATGAACGTAAAGCCCATGGCCTGCAGCAGGCCAAACGTCCCCCCCGGGAAGAACGGGGTCAGCTTTGCCCCGATCGCCGCAGGCGACGCGCCGCCGAGAGCCCAGAGCCCTCCCGCGATCAGGACGGCGAAGACCACGACCTTGCCGATGGTCGCCCATTGCCCGCCTCCCGAGCTTTTCCTTATCAGCCCAAACGAGTAGAAGGCCGTCGCGCCCGCGGCCAAGGCGACCTTTGCCCAGTGCCCGGACAGCCAGGGCGGGGGGTCGCCCCATGCCGCCCGCCACACATGCTCCAGCACGACCACGCCGTAGGCGGCAAAGCCGAGCGCGTACAGCACGGCGGCGACGACGGACGCGAACCACACGATCCAGCCCACGACGAAGGCCGCTTCCACGGACAGGACCTTCTTGGCGAACGTGTAGGTGCCGCCCGACTCGGGGAAGGCCGTGGACATCTCGGCAAAGCTCAGGGCCGTTATCACGGCGATGACCCCGTTGAGGGCAAAGGCGACAATGGCGCCGGGCCCCGTGATGGAAAAGGCGACCCCGGCCAGCGCCAGGATACCGCCTCCCACGATCGCTCCCACGCCGATGCCCGTGGCTCCCGCAAGCCCGAACGATCGCGTCATGCCTGATGGTCGTATCATCCCTGCACGTGGTTTTATCAATTCAAACGGCAATGCCGGGCGGCTTTATCCAGGGCAATTTTTTAAAAGCGCCCGTCCCGCCAGCCCGGCAGCCGCAAAGACCCTACGAATTTTTCCCGCACCAGTCGGTCAGGGCCTGGAGCACCCTGCGGCTCTTCTCCTCGTCCGCGAGAAAAGGCTCGCGTGAAAGCTCGACCTGTATCCAGGGGACCGCGCCCGCATGCGACCTGATGATGAAGCCTCCCTTGAATGGGTTGTTGAGCAGGATTTCCCTGTTGAAAGCGGCCTCGAAACACTCCGCCATGGACGCGAGCCATTCGTCGCTGCAGGTAAAGCCCGCGTTGCTCAGGCAGACCGCGGGCCTGCGGCGGCCGGGGTCGGGGCCGACCGGCGGCCCCTCCCGGGCCATGGTGTGGCAGTCCACGCCCAACATCGCGCCGCCCATGTTCCCGGCGATGGCGTCGTGGTAAGGCTTGTAGTACTTGCCGAGAAGCTCCTGCACCAGCTCCCCGGACGGCGCCGTCCTGTAAACCGGCACGTCCCAGCAGGTGTGCGTCTTGACCGCGCCGTCCTTCCCGCGGTCGTTCACGTCCCTGTTCACGTCCACGACGGCCCTGGCCACGTGCGTTGTCACGAATGCCGAAACCCGCCCCTTCAGCGGGTAACAGATCGCCTCGGCCCCCTCGTCGCCGTCCTCGATGATGTCGCTGCGCTTCAGGATGCACAGGCTCCCGACCTCCGCAGGCACAGAGAGCCCGGCATGGGGAACGGATAGTAGAAGCGGCAGCTTCATGCCCTGGGCCCTCCCGCCGACCCGTCACGCCTGGGGTCGGCGACTCCGATGAATTCTCCATTCTCGTGCAGAACGAGCGCCACGCATCCGAGGTAAAACGACATGGGCTCTCTCACGTCGATGGTGAATCCCCGGTTCTTCAGCATCTCCGGGATGTCGTCGCGCATGTACGCGGCCTCCAGCGATACCTCGCCGCCGTAGCTGCAGTGAAGCCTCGGCGCCGCCACGGCGTCGAAAGGCGATTGCCTTGCCAGCCGCAGCAGGACCTGCATGATCGTGGACGCGATCCTCTCGCTTCCCGGCGACCCGATGGCCAGCCACGGCCTGCCCCGGCGCAGGATGATGGTGGGCGCCACGCTCGCCCAGGGGACTGAGTTCGGGCGCAGGTAATAGGGATGCCCCATGTCCTTGTAATCAAAGTCGCTCATGTAGTTGTTGTACAGGAACCCGAGCCCGGGCGTGACGACCTTGGCGCCGTACACCCGCTCGATGGACTGGGTGAGCGCGACAACGTTGCCGTGGCTGTCCATGACCGACAGGTGCGTGGTCTCACCGCTCCCGCTCATCAGCCGCGAGCGGATCTGGTCGGCCGCCATCTTTGCGTAATCACTGCTCGTCATGCCTCTCTCGATGACCTGCGGATAGAAGCTCGCGTCAAAGGGCCGGTCCCGCCTGTCGAGCTGCGCCCGCCGCATGATCTCGGCCATCAGCAGAGCGCCGTCCGGCTTGTCCGGGTCGCGCGCCC
>JBDRLK010000554.1:0-14698 GCA_043813155.1 Pseudomonadota bacterium
ATGTTTTTCTCGCCCAGGGCTTCCAGGGCCTTGTCCCAGAAAACACTGCCGATTACGGCGGCCTTGCGCATCAGGTTGAGCTCATCCCTCTTCAGTTCGTCCAGCCGCGATTGAATGACCGCCTCCACGCCCCCCGGAAGAATGTCCCTCCATCCCCGGTCCAGGATCTGCCAGCAGTCGTCACCGTATACGAGAAGGCCCCTGTCCGCGAGGCTCTGCAGGAATTCCTCGATAAAGAGGGGGTTGCCCTCGGAGATCTCGAAAATGTGCTCAACGAGCCGCGGCGGCGGCGCGGATCGCATGATGCTCCGGATGAGCTCCTCCGATTCTTTTCTCGACAAAGGCTTGAGCTTCATGACATTCTGCCAGAATCCCATGAATTGCGCTGAATTGAACCTGTCGAACACGTCCGGCGACGCGGTCCCGAGGATGAACAGCTGCGCCGGCTTGATGTTGTCGGCCACCGAGAAGAGGACTTCCATGCTCTTTTCATCCGCCCACTGCAGGTCCTCCATGATGATGAGAACGGGAGCCTGTTTGAGCGTGGCTTCCAGGTGGTCCCGGACAGCGACTTTCAACCGGCTCCCGATATCCTGGTTGTCCTGCCGCGCCGGCTCGATGTGCAGCACCATGCTGTAGGTCTGGTTGATAAAATCCTCCTGCTCGATCTTGCTGTCCTGCGCAGCGGAAACGAAATCCTTCAGTTTCGATTTCATGACGCTGGCGTCATCCTTGGACGATATCTGGGCCTTGGTCTTGATGGTTTCGGTCAGGAGCGCGAAGGGGATATCGGACGTCTGGCTGTTGCCTTCAGCCATGAGGGTGTAGGGATCGATGCTCGAGTCTTCAACATAGGCCCGAAGCTCGTTGACCAGGCGGCTCTTGCCCATGCCGCCGGGCGCAACGATGAGCGCGGTTTCCACGACCCCCGATTCCAGGGACCTGTGCAGCTGCGCCTTGAGGTGCTCCAGCTCAGCGTCGCGTCCCACCGTCACCGCGTACATGCCGAGAACTTCCCTGTAGCCCACCACGAACCCGAAAGCATGCTCGCCGGTCACTTCGTAAACAGTGACCGGGCCGCGCGTGCGCCGCTCCTCTTCCCTGCCTTCCATGATCGTGATCAGCTTCGTGCGAAACCTCCCTCTTATCTGGACATACGTTTCCTGGTCCACGAGAACGCCGCCCGTGTCATTGACGCCCTCGATGCGCCGCGCAAGGTTCAGGGCGCCCCCCGTGACGGAGTAGCGGCCGTCCTCGTCGATCAGCCTTCCTGCCATGACCCTGCCGGTGGAAAGGCCGATACGCAGGATCAGGTCCTGCTTGGAGAGGGCGTGTTTCAGCGACAGGGCCGCGCGAACGGCCTGCAGGGCGTCGTCCACCTTTGATTTGGGCGCGCCGAAAACAGCGATCATGCTGCCCGTGAAGGTTTTTTCGACCATGCCGCCGTGCGCCTCGATGATGCGCTGCATCTGCCCGACATGATCCGCCACGGTCTCGTAAAACGAATTCGAGCGGCCGTGGCCGCCCGCCTTGTAGGCCTCGGCATCGATGGACACGCTCAGGATGGTCACGCGCCTCATTTCCCTGAAAGCCTCGGCGGACATCTGGGGGGCCGTCATGACCGACGACATGGACAGGTCCGCGACGCCTCCGGGAGGAAGCTTGAACGCCCCCGTGAACTTCTGGTCCCTGCAGAGCGCGTCCCTGAAAAGATCGATGGAGCCGAACCGTCTTTCCGGGTCTTTCGACAGCGCCTTCATGATGGCCCAGTCCATCTGCCTGGTCACCTCGCTGTTGAAATGGCTGGGCGGCGGCGGGTCCCGGGTCAGGATCCTGTCGAGCACCTCGGGCGCCGTGCGGGCGTCGAAGGGGCCGACGCCGGCAAGCGCCCTGTAGATGACGGCGGCCAGTGAGAATATATCCACCCTGTGGTCGATTTGATCCTCTCCGCAAGCCTGTTCCGGTGACATGTACCTGGGCGTGCCCACGACGAGGCCGATGCTGAGCCGCGACTGGGAATGGGCGAATTTCGAGACCCCGAAATCCATGATCTTGACCTGCACGATGGTCCCGGCCTTTGAGAGGAAGATGTTGGCCGGCTTGATGTCCCTGTGAACGATTCCCTTCTCATGAACGCTGGCCAGCGCCTTGCTGACCCTGTCGGCTATCCACAGGGCCCGCCTGATCGTCAGGACTTTTTCCCTGGTGAGTATTTCCTTGAGCGTCTGCCCTTCGAGAAGCTCCATGGCGATGAACCAGACGCCCGATGAATCCTGGTCCACGTCGAAGACATGGACAATGCTTTCATGGTCCACGCCGGCCGCCATCTGGGCTTCTCGACGGAACCTCTCGATGGCCTGGTCATCCACGGAGTACATGGGATTGAGGACTTTGAGGGCCAGCTTCCCGTGCGTCCTGAGGTGCTCCACTTCGTACACCTCGCCCATGCCGCCGAGACCCACGAGCTGATTGATCCTGTACGTGTCGCCGAACACGGTTCCGGGCGGGTACCCCACGTCCGGTTCTGTGTGCTTCTCCTTCGACATTCCGCTTGTCCTCCGGATCCCCCGGAAACCTGGAACGGAAGATATTATGCGACAGCCGTCGGATAAACGCAATGGTCAAGCTCAATCTTGATATCTTTTTCACAGCGGCTATACTCCTTTACCATGAAGAATATAGGCGGGCGGCATTTTCAAACAGTGTACCTGTGTGTCCTTCTGACAGCAGCTGCTCCCGCATGGGGCTGCGATGGCGGGGCATCGACCGCCGATGACGCGCAGGAAGATCACGTTGCGGAAGGCCCCGATGATTTTTCGGCGGATCCCGATCTCGAAACAGAGATGCCCGGCGACCCTGCGCCCGAGATGGAGCCGGACACGGCCGCGGAAGATACTCCCGATACTGGCGAAGAAGACATGGCCGGGGAGGACCTGGCTCACCTGGACGTGGATGACGACGAGGACGGGTTCACGGAAAACCAGGGCGACTGCAATGACGACAATCCCGACGTGAATCCCGGCGCTCGCGAGATATGCGGCGACGGCGAGGACCAGAACTGCGACGGCGCGGACCTTCCCTGCTACGGCGACCCCGAGAACGTCGGCACGATAACGGACCTGCGGATAGGCGAGTGCTCGGGCCTTGGATGGAGCAGGACGCAGCCCATTGTCTGGCTGCACAATGACTCGGGCGATTCGGCCCGGTTCTTCGGCATCAGCGAGGACGGCACGCTTCGCGCCGTCGTGGAGCTGCAAAACGCAAGGCGCTACGACTGGGAGGACATGGGGATCGGCCCTCACCCGGACGGCGGCCACGCGCTCTTTCTCGGCGGAATCGGCGACAACGAGGCGGACGACGATCACATCCGGATCTACCGCGTGGCCGAGCCGGCCATCGACATCGGCGACGTGCCGCAGGAGCTTATCATACCTGAGGACGGCTACGATTACTTCACCCTGCGCTATCCCGACCGGCCGCACAACTGCGAGACCATGTTCGTTTGCCCGGACACGGGCGACATCTACATCGTGACAAAGGAAGGCGACGGCAACTCGGGTATTTTCCACGCCCCGGACCCCGAGGCCGGCTCGGAGACGACCATGACCCTCGTGGCCTCCCTGCGGTTCGGCGAGGGGGACCTTCCCGGCAGCACGGCCGCGACGGGCGGGGACATCACGCAGGACGGCTCGATGATCATCATCCGCACCTACAGCCACATTTTCATATTCCTCAGGTTCCCCGACATGCCCATTGCCGACGCGTTCGCCTCGCACGTCTACCAGCAGCCGTCGCCGTCCGAGCCCCAGGGCGAGGCGGTCGCCTTCGCGCCCGACGGCCTGAGCTTCTACACCGTCAGCGAGCACGAGAGCCAGCCGGTCTACAGGATGCAGGCAATCATCGAGTAATCAAAAAAAGATTATTATTGAAATCTTTGACAAACTTCAAAATTGAGGTAAGAGGTAATAGGTAATAAGTAAAATTGGAACACCCGCGATAAACGCATTTGCTGCGTTAATAATGGGAGTATTTTCATGTATGGAAAAGTAATTCTTTCAATCCTGGCCGCCGCACCCTGCCTCGTTCTCGCGCTTGGATGCGCGGACGCGGACTTCATACAGCCGGACGGCGATACCACGACACTTCCCGATGTTGCCGGAGAAACGGATGTGCCCATAGACGCTGTCTTTGATACCGACATGCCCATAGATACGATAACCCCGGATACGCCGACCGAGCTCGACACCACACCACCCGACTTCACGCCTGACATCACGCCGGACCTTCCCGTGGACACGACGCCCGATGCGCCCTGCTCGCCTCTCATGGGCGGCTCGTGCAACATGATCTCCAACTGCAACTGCGCGGCGGGAGAGAAATGCGGCCTGGCGCTCAACCCCACCGACGAGTGTGACGTGATCGAGTCCTGCGCACCCGGCTCCTATACCATACCGGCCGGCTCCCCCTGCACGTCGGGCTCGGACGAGTGCGTGGCAGGAAGCTCGTGCATGACCGATTCGGGCACGGGCACCTCCGTGTGCATGGAGTGGTGCTTTGCCGAAGGCGACTGCTCCATGGGAATGTGCGACACACCTATCTCGGTCGACATCGGCGGCGGCTGCGCCGTCATCACGCTTGACTACAGCGCCTGCGGCGTCTGATCCCTTTCTTTCTCTTTCAACTGCAAACATTGACATTTCGGCACGCTTTGGACATTGTATTATTTTGTCGACAATGTAACGAGACAGCTGTCAGGGGAAGGCGGTATGAAACCGCCGCGGCCCCCGCCACTGTGACCGGTAGCGAAGGCAGTAAAAACCACTGGAATGAGCCATTCCGGGAAGGTCTGCCACGCAGGATGAACCGGAAGCCAGGAAACCTGGCAGCAACCCTCTACGTTTCACCCCACGGGAGGTGCAGGTTGAACGCGGCCATTCAGCGCATATCCGTCTTAATTATTTTCGCCGCGCTCCTCCTGTATACTCCGGCCGCCGCGTCCGGCCCAACGGACGATGAGCCGGTGGAGTTCGAGCTCGAAGAGGGTGAAGAAAAAACCCTCACCATCGACGAGGTGGAGGTCGTCGAGGATGCCCCGGGCAAGCCCATGGACGACGAGCGCTTCAGCCTGTCGCCCGTGACCAGCGAGAAGCTCGATGACGCGAGCGGCGTTCACGTCACGACCGAAGACGTCCTGGAATCCACGCCCTCGCTGCGCGTGAGGAAATTCGGCTCCTACGGGTCGCCCTCGTTCCTGTCCATCAGGGGCAGCGACGCGTCGCACACGCTCGTCATGCTGGACGACATCCCGCTGAACGACGCGTCCACCGGCCTCGTGGACCTCTCCACCATTCCGTCCTTCCTTCTCGAGGACGTTTCCGTGTTCCGCGGGTTCGTGGCCTCGGCGCCGTCGCCCTTCTCGCCGGGCGGCGTTGTAAAGTTCACGTCGAAAAAACCGAAGCCCGGCGTTCACGGCGAGGCCGGCCTGCAGCTCGGCGTCTACCCCCTGAAGGCGGGCAGCGGGAAGGGCGAGGACGCGGGCCTGGCGCTTAAAAACGCCTCTTCCTTTTTCCGCTTCGGCGCCCTGCGAAAGATCCTCTTGTCCGCGAGCACCTTCAACGGCAGCATCGGTTTCCTCGCGTCCGGCTCCCTGGAGAACGGGGACGGCGATTTCGCCTACTTCAGCGACAACGGCACGGTCTACAACCTGACCGACGACAGCTACCAGGGCCGGGCCAACAACGATCACATGACCGTAAGCGCGCTGGCCACGCTGCTCTACCTTCCGGACGCCTGGTCCGAGGTCAGGGTCTCTTTCCTCGAGTTCGACAGGGACAGCGGCGTGCCCGGGCTCGACGTGCTGCAGGCAACAAGGACCCGCCTGCGAAGCGGCCGCCAGTACCTGAGCCTGTCCTACGGCCGGTTCAAGGAGTTCTATAATTTCCCGTCCCTGCGCGCCAAGGGCTACTTCAAGTCATCGTCCACCCAGTGGCTCGACCCCGGGGGCGAGATCTCGAATGCCCGGCAGGACAGCCGCAGCAGCTCGCTGGGCGGGGGGGTCGGCCTCTCCGGCTACAAGCTCATCGGCCCGGCCGGCACGCTGCTGTGGGGCGCGAACGGCGGCGTGGAGCGCTGGGACGGAGAATCAAGGTTTTACTCGGGCGAGACCAGCGGCCGGGAAGCGCTTCGGCTGAGCGTGGGCGCCAACGCAACCTATTGCGTGAGCGCGGCCGGCGGCATCGTGGACCTGCTCGGGGCGCTCCGGGCGGATTTCATAGGGGACAAGCCGCTGTCGGACCCGGACGACGACCCGGACGGCCGCTCGGTCAATGAATATTTCCTGTCACCGGGCGGCGGCATAAAGATCAATCCTTTCAGCTGGGTATCGCTGTCACTCAACGTGTCCTACAACCACCGCCCGGCCTCCCTGATCGAGCTCTACGGGAACCAGGGCGTGATCGTGGGCAATGCCGATCTTCGATCCGAGCGGTCCGTCTCAACCGACCTGGGCGTAGCGTTTGATTTTTCGTCGCTCGCCGGGGTGGAAGAGCTCAAGATCGAGTATCATTTTTTCGACAACAGGATTTCCGAGCTCATTGCCTTTATCCAGAACTCACAGAAGACCATGGTGGCCCGGAATATCGGGAAGGCTGAAATCAGGGGCGCGGAGTTGACTCTGAGCGCAAAACTCTTTAGCCTGCTTGGCCTGAAGCTCGGGTACACGTTTCTCGACCCCAGGGACCGAAGCGGCATCGAGCCTTATGACGGAAGAACGCTGCCGAATCGCCCGCGCCACGATATTTTTCTGAAGGCCGGCGTTTCCAGGTGGTCCGTGACCCTGAGCTACAAGCTCGATTACCTTTTCGGAGGGTATGTCGACAGGGCTTCCCTGCTTCCCATAGCGGAGAGGGACATTCACTCGCTGAGCGTTGAATGGGACCCTGATTTTCTGAAGGGATTCACCATGGGCTTCGAGTTCTGGAACCTGGGGAATCTCATTGTTGTCGAGAGGGGCGTTACGGCGGGCGAGCGGCATTACACGATCAAGGAGACGATCAGCGACGTTGAAGGCTACCCGCTTCCGGGCTTCGGTATTTACTTCACCGCCGGCTTCAAGAGGTAGGGAACAGGACAAGTGAAAACCGCGGCAAAAATTCTTGTCTTCATTCTTATTATGACCGCCCTGTGCGGGTGCAGGGGAAAGAGCGGCATGCCGGGGGGCGACGGCGGCGCGAAGAACAATAAAGAGCCGCGGTACGTATCCATGGTGCCGTCGACAACCGAGATCCTGTTCGAGCTCGGCGAGGGGCACAGGGTTGTCGGGGTATGCGACCAGTGCCTGTGGCCCGAGCCGGCCGCGGGTCTTACGAAGCTCGGCAGCTACCTGAACCCCTCGACCGAGATGATGCTGAAGCTCAAGCCTGACATCGCGTTTCTGTACAAGACGCAATCGCATCTGGTGACGGCGCTGGAGGAAAGAGGCATACAGGTCGTCAGGGTAAGGACCGAAAACCTCGAGGATCTTTACAAAACGATCGGCGCGATCGGCCAGGCCACGGGAAGATCGGAGCGTGCGGCAGCGATGATCGATACGATCAAGGCGCAGCTTGAAAAAATCGCGGAAGCGACGGCGTCCGGCTCCGGCCGCGTCAAGACCGTTGTCGTGGCCGACAGGATGCCTTTTTCCCTCCAGAGAATCTTCGTGGCCACGGACGAGAACTACCTGGGCCAGCTCGTGGACATAGCGGGCGGGGACAACTGCTTCGAGGAAATGAAGGTGTGGTACCCCATGGTCGCTTTCGAGGCCATAGCCGCATGCAGGCCCGAGGTGATCATCGACCTGCGGCCCGCGACACAGTGCACGGACGAGGGCATTGAAAAGGCAGAGGCTTTATGGAAAGCCTCGGGTATAGTATACCCGGAAGGAACGGCGAAAATAATCAAGGTGCTGGGCACCGACCCGGTGACCGTTCCCGGGCCGCGCGTCGTGGAGTCGGCGAACATTTTTTACGGCATCATACATGGCGAGTGACAAAGAAAAGCTTTCGATCGAGGTCAGGGACCTGGCCGTCAGCTACGGTGGAAAGGCCGTGCTGGAGCATGTGTCCTTTAACCTGGACGCCGGCAGCGTGGTTGCCCTGCTGGGGCCGAACGGGTCGGGAAAGACATCGCTCCTCCTGGCCATGGGTGGGCTCATGAGGCCGGCCGCCGGGTCGGTCCTGGTCGGCGGCAAGCCCGTTTCCGGCATGAAGCCTTCGGACAGGGCAAAGCGCATGGCCCTGCTGCCGCAGGGACTGCCTTCGTTCATTCCCTTCTCTGTTTACGAGACCGTGCTCATGGGCCGCTTCCCCCTGTCTTCGCCGCTGTTTTTCCACGGCCGACGCGACATGGAGGAGACGGAGAAGATACTGAAGTCAACGGACCTGTGGCATCTTCGCAAGCGAAAATGCAGCGAGCTTTCCGGCGGCGAGGTCCAGAGGGTCATGCTGGCATCGGTCTTTGCCCAGGAGACGCCCGTGCTCCTCCTGGACGAGCCCACGGCGTCCATGGACATTCACCAGCAGGAAAAAATCATGAGCATGGTCTCGGGCATGGCGGGCGGCCAGAACAAGACCGTGGTGATCGCCACGCATGACCTGAATTTCACGGCCGCCATGTGCGACAGGGTCGTCATGCTCATGGCAAGGGATGAGATCCTGTTCGGCGCTACGCAGGAGCTGCTGCACGAAGAGAACATCAGCAGGCTTTTTAACGTGCAGGTCGAATCGCTGCGCGTGGGCAGGAAAATCTTTTTCTTGCCCGGCGCGAACAACAGGATGTAGCCGCGCGCCCTCGGCGCGCCTGTAGCCGCGCGCCCTCGGCGCGCCTCGGAGTAGACATCAATCCATCGAACCATAAAATCGCCGGCATCTTCGCCTGCTTCATTGCGCTGCTGGCGATCGCGCTGCTGCTGTCTCCGCTTGCAGGGTCCGTGTGGATAGAGCCCGGGGATTTTTTCCGCTACCTGTTCAATCCCGATGACGACGTCACGCTGGCCATCATCCTCAAGTCGAGGATTCCGCGGACCCTGCTGGCCTGCTTTGCGGGCGCCGGCCTCGCGGTGTGCGGCGCCATCCTCCAGTCGATCCTGAAAAACCCGCTCGCCGACCCGTTCACGCTGGGCGTTGCCAGCGGCGGGGCACTGGGAGCGGCCCTGGTCATATTGTTCGGCAGCACCACGTCGATCCTGGGCATGAGCGTGCTCCAGACGGCCGCCATGACCGGCTCCATCATCACCCTGCTTCTCATCCTGGCCGCGGCCGGCAGGGTGGGGCTGGGGTCGGGCTCGATAATACTGGCCGGGATTTCCGTGAACATCATCGTCACGTCGGCCATATTGTTTATGCAGTATTTGTCCGACATTGCCCAGAGCCACCTGATCGTGCGCTGGCTCATGGGAGAGCTCGACGTGTGGGGCTGGATGCAGGTCGTGCCCGTCATGGTCGTCGTGACGCCGGGCGTGGCCGCTGCCGTGCTGCTCTCGGGCAGGCTGAATCACCTGATGACCGGCGAGCTCCTGGCCGCCGCGCGCGGCATCGAGGTGCGAAAGATTTTCATTACCGGCATCATCATCACCTCGATCATGACAGGCGCCATCGTGGCCGCTGCAGGGCCGATCGCATTCGTCGGCCTGATCGTGCCCCACATCGTCAGGTTTTTCGTGGGCTACGACAACCGCTACGTGGTCCCGCTCTCCGCGGTCGCGGGCGCGTTTCTTCTCATCGTCTGCGACAGCGTCGCGCGCATTGTCGTGGCGCCCGGCGAAATACCGGTTGGCGTGATCACCAGCATCCTCGGAGGGTCCACGCTGATCTCGCTTCTCATCTTCCGCCGCCGCACCATGGGGCTGTAGCAAAAGTCATTCAACTATGTTCATCCTGCGGATTGTGATATTGCAGCTCTGCGCCTATACTTAATAATCTAAAGGGGAAGATGGCACGGTCGATCAAATCATCCTCACTCATTATGATTGCGGTTATTGGGTTGCTTTTGTATTCGTGTAAAGGCAAGTCGAACGAGCAGGAAGCCGAAGGAAGGTTTGTCATAAGCTCGACAGGAGTGGTCCCTGATAGCTTCGTCGGTTATAACATAGTAATTAATTGTCCTATTCATTAAACATGAGGATCGATCAATGAGACATGCGATTGGGCTAATGGCCTTGTTGATGCTTGCCGCCTGCTCGGACGGGGCGGGCGACAGGGACGCTGACGCGGGCGCGGACGTGGACGTGGAAGGGGAGGGGGAGGCGGTTGAGATCGTCGAAGAGGACCTGCATGATGAAGATGCGGCCGAAGTGCAAGACGATGCTGGTGATGACGCCGCCGACGGCGAGGATGGAATGGATGCCGGTGAAGATGCTGCCATTGACTGGGTCAGGTATGACGGCGAGGTGCCCGGGATCGCGGTGTTCGAAAAGGCCGATCACATCGCTTCGTGCATGAGGACGCGGGCCTGCGCCCCCGAAAACCCGCAGCAGCTCGCCACGTGCACGTCGGCCTACGCGCACATCGTGGGCAGGGAGATAGGCATCTCGCTGCAGTGGGTGGCCGCATGCGTCAACAGCGCGGGCAGCGACTGCGGCGCGGTCAGGGCATGCAGCGCTAACGGGTCCGAGCCCGGGGAATGCGTTCCCCTGGAAACGCCGGACCGCTGCGAGGGCAGCGTCATGTTCCAGTGCTCGCGGGCCAGCGCGCTCACCTTTTCGTTCGACTGCGCCCACGTCGGCATGGACTGCTTTGTCGACGATTCCGGGGCATCGCGCTGCGGGCTCGGCGTGTGCGAGCGGGGAAACTTCTGGATGAGCTGCTCGGGCGACACCATGGTCATATGCGAAGAGGGCGTGATCACGGTTGCGGACTGCAGGGCCGCCGGGCTCGTGTGCGTGGAATCCGCGGATGAGCAGGGCAGGTGCGCGGGCGCGGGCGAGCCCTGCGACGAGGAGGAGGTGGGCAGGGAATGCGACGGCGACATGCTGACAGGCTGCATGGGCGGAAGGATGGGCGAGATAGACTGCAGCGAGGTCATCCGGGACTGGACCTGCGGCCCGGCCACAACGACTCTCGGCTGCGTTGTTCCCGGTGACGAGTGCTGGGCCTATCCCCTGCTTGGAAGCAGCATCGAGGAGGACTGCGACGGCGACGGCGATATCATCACCTGCCTGGACGGAACCATCATCACCATGTCATGCACGGACTACGGCCTGGGCCCCTGCACGGACCTGGGCACGGCCGCGCGCTGCACGCCTGTTGAATGAAGGAGTGAGGCTGCGCCTGCATGGGGCACGCCGAGGGCGTGCAGCAACGGGCACGCCGACTATTTCATGGTGTACTTGAAGATGGCCTTGTAGTACTTGGTGCTCTTGGGGAATTCCACGCCCTTCAGGATGCCCATGACGCACTCGTATATCTCGTCGGGAGCGTCGGGCTCGAAGCCCAGGGCGTCGATCTCGCCGGAGGGTTTGAACAGGTAGGTCACCTTGATCGATCCCTTCATGCCTCCGTCATGGAGGCAGTCAAAGATCTTGGACTTGTTGATTTTGATCTTGTCCTTTGCGCCGTCCTTCGCGTCCTTCTCTGACAGGACGCCCGTTGCCTCTTTCTTCTTCTCCGGCTCTCCTTTCTTTTCCTTGTCCTCCGGCTCTTCCTTCTTTGCCTTTTCAACGGCTTCCTTCTTTGCCTTCTCTTCGGCTTCCTTCTTTGCCTTCTCTTCGGCTTCCATCTTTGCTTTTTCCTCGGCTTCCATCTTGACTGCCAGCTTCGCCTTTTTCTCCTCTTCCGCCATCTTCTGTTCCATCTCGGCTTTCTCCTTGGCGGCCTGCTTTTTCTTCTTGGCGAGCTCCTTCTTCAGGGCCTCCAGCTCTTCCTTGTCCTTCTTGATGCCGGCCTTGAGGTCCTTGTGCTCGGTTTCTTTGTCCACGATGGCCTTTTCGAGCTCAGCCAGCTCTTTTTCAGCTTTTTCCGCTTCCGCTATAGCGCTGGATTTCACCACTTTTACCGGTTTCTTTTCAACCTTTGCCGGCTTCTCCTCCTTCTTTTCTTCCTTCTTCTCTTCTTTTTTCTCTTCCTTCAGAGATTTTTTCTCGACCTTCTCCTCTTCTTTCTTGACTTTCTTCTCCTCTTTTGCCGCTTCCTTTGTCTCTACTTTCTCTACCTCCGCCTCTTCCTCCTCCTCCTTTTCATCCTCAACGACTTCGAGCACCTTCTCCTCCACGGCCTTGCTTTCCCCTTCCGGAAGCTCGTATTTGAGAGCTGTGCAGGTCGTCCTCACGCCGACTTTCATGGACGGCGTCTGGGCCATGTCGCCTCCAACGCCGGAAGGCTTGCCTCGCATGGTCCAGTCGTTGTGTTTGACCTTGATGACAGCGTTCGCGCCTATTTCCGAAGCTTTTTTCTTTGCCGAATTCTGATTCGTTCCCTTCAGCGCCACCGTGACGAAGTTGGTCTTTTCTTCCTTCCTCACGAAACGCGGGACAAGGGCGCAGATGTCTCCGCGCTCGATTTTCCCGGCTTCCGCAAGCAGCTCGAGCATGGCAATATCCGTTACCTTGCCGAGGTCGGGGTTCTTTTTACGAAGATTTTCAATCGTGTTCAGGGTCTTCTCCTCCTGGAAAGCCTCGTCCGTGCTGCACTTGAGCTCGTCCTCCACCACGATCTCGCCTATTTCGATGTAGCTTCCCTTCTGGGGCATGTGTTCGAACACTTCAACCTTCGAGGCTTCAATGGGCGCATACGTTGCCGAACCGATCTTGGGAGTATAGCTGATCGTGGGTCCGGGACACCCGGCCAGGGGGAAAGCAAGCATAAGCAGCATGATAGTTGTGGAAATGAAGCTTTTTTTCATGGTCTCAATCCTCCGTGTATAAAGAATGCAAATAATTTCAATGTATTTTAACATTTTGACTATTTAAATCAAGCTTCTTTTGCAGCCTTATGATAGCACCCTCCAATTAAGTACAGCGCCCCGCAAGTCAAGTAAGGGACCACTCACTACTGGGGGCGCGCCTGCCGGCCAATGAGGCGGGGTCCCTGCGGAAGCAAGAAATCGAACAAGATGAAATAGCTTCCGTGGGGTGCACGTTGCGGCTTACGTCCTCGCGCCCTCGTCGATGGTGCCCTGCTACGCCTACCTCAAGCGCTGCGGGCGCGCTCGCGATCCGGCTCGGCAATCACGCCCTCGCTACGAGACTGGTCCCTAACTTGCGGGGCGCTGTACCAAGGGCTCGCTAAAAAATAAATTCCTGTTTTGAGAGCGCCCTGAGCCGCTGACGAAGACCGCCTTTTCCTGATGATATCTTTACGGCGAGCCTGACCGCGGCCTTCATGCTCTCGCTGCTTGGCCGGCCTGACGGGGACGCCGCAATGTCAAACGCGGTTCCGTGGGAGGGGGTGGTCCGGATGAACGGCAGCCCCAGCGTGCAGCCCACGCTGGAATGCGGCTCCAGGACTTTTGCCGCAATCATGGCCTGGTCGTGGTACATGGCCACGCAGGCTTGGATTTTGCCCAGGGCCATCTGCCTCATGAGCGCGTCGGCGCCCATGGGGCCCAGCAGCCTGATTCTTCGCGCCCACCCGGCACGGTCCACGATTTTTCTCGCAGCCGCCACGGCCGGCTCGATCACGGTTTTCTCCTCATGGCCCGTCAGGCCGCCGTCCGAAGCATGCGGGTTGAGCGCGCAGATCCCCACGGTCGCCTTCTTCATGCGAAAGTCCAGGACCAGCGAGCCGCAGACGAGCGCGACCGTCCGGGTTATCGCCCCGGGCTTCAGGGCGGCCGCGACCTCGGACAGGGCGATGTGCCGCGTGACCGTGGCGATGGCGGATTTTTTCCCGCTGAAAAACATGACGACGTTTTCAGGGTCAATGCCGCTGATCACGGCGAGCCATTCAGTGTGGCCTGAAAAGGGCTCGATCCTGCTCATCCACTCCTTGCTGACCGGCGCGGTGACGAGCGCGTCGGCCTCCCCGGACATGACCATGCCTGCGGCGGCCCTGAGCGAGGCAAACGCGATGGCCGCGCCGCCGAGAGTCGGCCTTCCGGGCCGCGGGCATTTTTTCGCGCCCCCGGGCGTGTGGACGAGCCGGATTTTCTTCAGTGCCGCGGCCGGCATCGCTACTGCGTTCTCGTGCGTGAACAGGACGGGGACGCAGATTTTCCGCCTTGCCGCATATAGGCACGCATCCAGCGCGATGCGCGGGCCGATCCCGGCCGGGTCGCCGCCTGATACGGCTATGACGGGCAGCGCGCGCCTTTTGTTTCTTTTACCATCCAATTCCATAACGTCCATTATTTTTTATTACAGTGAAAGGCTTCATGTGAACAGGACATTTGACGTCGACTACATCGCCTTTCTTTGAAGGTGGGAATGTCCATCGCTTGAATGATTCTGCGACGCACACCTCTAGCTCCTCGCTGTTCATGTTTGAAGACTTGACCTGTGATGACTGCACGGCGCCATTCGGTGAGATTGCAAACTGAACAACCACCTCACCCGCAAGGTCAGGTTTGTCTGCCAACTCTTTTTCGTAGCAATACCCTAGCCTGACTTTCCTACTTATACCACGGATTTTCATGGATTTGAAGATTTAGTCACCAGGATAATCTGCTTTTTCAGGACGAGAAATGAAAAATATCGAGCTAAGGGCTCAAGCTATCATTTCAAGCC
>JBDRLK010000555.1:0-4870 GCA_043813155.1 Pseudomonadota bacterium
ACGGAGCTGGACGAAGATTCGGATGAATTCTAGATGGTTTTCGAATTGCCGTTTGTGAATGCTCTTATAGATATTGCTTCCATCCAGCATTGAGGGATTCCCCGGCGGGCTGCCTCCCGCCGGGGGATTCTTCTCAAAAAGCCTGCGGCTATTGGCTTTCGGCTATCAGCTTTCGGCTATCAGCAGCTATCAGCTTTCAGCGGTTTGCGGCAGTTTCCGGGACACATTACAGGAGCTTTTTAAGCTTTTCGATTTCCTCATCCTCAGCAGCGAAGGAATGATCGGGAGTCGGGAACGCGCCGCTTTCAACTTCCTGCCTGTACGTTGTCAAAGCCTTTAGAATGTCCTCCCCGAGGCAGGCGTATTTCTTGACGAACTTGGGGTCATAGCCGGACTTGATCCCGAGCATGTCGTGAAGCACGAGGACCTGGCCGTCGCAGGCGGGGCCGGCGCCGATGCCGATAACGGGGATATCGACCTTTTTCGTGAGCACTTCGGTCACCCCGCTTGGAATGCACTCGACAACGAGGAGAAACGCTCCCGCGTCCTGCAGTTTCAGTGCATCCCGGATCAGCTCGGCGGCAGCCTCGGCGGTTCTCGCCTGCAGCCGGTATCCTCCCATCATGCCCGCGGTCTGGGGCGTCAGCCCAAGGTGCCCGACCGTGGGTATGCCGGCCTTTACCAGCGCTTCAACTGTCCTGACCACGCTGCCGCCGCCTTCCAGCTTCACCGCATCGGTCCCACCCTCCTTCATGAACCGCGTGGCGTTCCTTATGGCGTCCTCGATCGAGGCATTGGTCGAGCCGAATGGCATATCGCCTATGACGAGGGCTCGTTTCACGGCCCTGGAAACGGCCCTGGTCAGCACGATGAGCTCGTCCATGGTGATGGGGATCGTGTCCGGGTATCCGAGGACCACATTGGCCGCGCTGTCGCCCACGAGGATCATGTCTATTCCCGCGGCATCGAGCAGAGCCGCAAAGGGATAGTCGTAGGCCGTGAGCATGGTGGTTTTTTCCCCTTTTTTCTTCTTCTGCCGAGGTGACGTGATGGTGAGCTTTCCACTGGCCATTGTTCTCTCCTGTTTCAATCTGCGTGCGTCAGAGCCTTCGGGGGACGGATTTGGGCCTTCACCAGACCCTCTGTTGCGCCGTCCTCACTCATTATAGACCGGGAGGCCAAAGCCTCCCCTGCCCGGGGGGGCAGGGGCGTGTTCAGTCGCCCTGAAATTGGAGGAAAAACCGAAAAGACAGGTGGATTGTCTTTGGATCGATCCAGCGCATCGAGTCCCGGTCCATCTCTCCGGATCCAGGCTCCAAGCATGTTTTAATAGAGCAAAGCTCCCCCAATGTCAACACTGAGTCATCAACGGGTATGGGTGGAGGCGGTGGTGAAGCTGAAAGCTGATTGCTGAAGGCTTGCGGCTGCCGTGCAGCCGCATCAGCGCGCGCTGTCCCTGTCCCTGATGAACTGTGCGATGTTGGGCCCCAGTTTTTTCTGGGATTTTCCGCTGACATACATGCCGATGTGCCCGACGGGGAACGAAAGCAGGTGCTTGTCCTTGGAACCGATATGGTCGTTGAGCGGGATGGAGCACGAAGGAGGCACGAGGTGATCCTGCTCCGCGTAAATATTCAGCACCGGCATGGTGATCTTTTTCAGGTCAACGGTCCTGCCGCCCAGCTCGAATTCGCCCTTTATAAGCTTGTTGTCCTTGTACATGTCATTGATGAATTTCCTGAACGCCTCGCCGACCTGGTCGGGGCTGTCGAAAATCCATTTTTCCATGCGCAGGAAGTTCTCCACCACCGGCTTCTTGTCCATGTTCTCCATCAATCCCACGTACTTGTCCAGGATCAGCTGGAAGGGCTTGAGCATCAGGAACCCGAGGTTCATGAAATCGCCGGGGATGTTGCCGAGAGTGTCGACCATCTTGTCCGGATCCATGCTTTTCGACCATATGTTCAGGAGCCCGTCTTCAGTGTGGAAGTCAACGGGCGCCACCATGGCGACAAGATTCCTGATCTTTTTCGGATTGAGCGCCGCGTAAATGATAGAGAACGTCCCGCCCTGGCACACGCCCATGAGGTTGATCTTTTTTATATTGTGCTTCCTGCACACCAGCTCGATGCAATCGTTCATGTAACCTTCGATGTAATCCTCGAGGGTTATGTACCGATCCATGGGCCTTGCATAGCCCCAGTCCACGACGTACACGTCCACACCCTCGTTGAGCAGGTTCTTGATCAGGCTCCTGTCCGACTGCAGGTCCATCATGTACTGCCTGTTGACGAGGGCGTAAACGATCAGGAGGGGGGTTTTCACCATGTCTTCCTGCTTTTCCTTCACGGGCAGGTAGTGGTAGAGCTTCATCCTGTCCCGGGCGAAAACCTCTTCCTTGGGCGTGGTGGCCGACTCGACTTCCTTCACTCCCATCATGTTTTCGAGCCCCTTGAAAAATTTTTCCTGAAGCTTGTCGTATTCCTTCAGCGATTCAGCCGTTTTCTTGTCGTTAAAAATCCGCATGTCGAACCTCCCTCTTATTTATTCTTTGTTTCCTTCTGTTCCTTCAGCTCCATGACTTCCCTGGAAAGCATTCGCAGCTCTTTCTTCACGTCGTAAAGAGCCTTGTACACGTCGTTTATCTCTTCCCTGTTGGGAATGTTGAGGGATTCGAGATACTTGGACGTGTTGTCATCGAGCCTCTTTTTGAAATCCAGGCCCTTGTTCAGGACCTCGTTCATCATGGCGACAAACTCTGCGTTCCTGAACAGGCTGAAGAAGGTGTCCTCGTTGGTCTGGAGCCACATTGTGTAGAACTTCTTGAATGACTCGGGGCTGTGCTCCGCCGGTATGTCCCTGGCATTGTCAAAGATTTTTTCATAGGCCTTCATGCCCGTCTGCTGGAACTCGGAGTAGAAAGCCGGGAGCGCGGTGGCGAATTTCAGGTACGCGTCCATCAGCTGCTTGTTTCTCTCCTCGTACTGCCTCGAGTAGCCGAGCGATGGGATGTTCAGAAGCTTCCCTATAGTATCGGCGATGGCGGTCTGCCAGAGGCTCATGCCTTCCCTCGCGGCCGAAACGTCGCCTGCCAGGGCCCTGGTGGCCACATCCGGGAGGGTTTTTGACATCGATTCCCACGGGGTCCTCATCCAGCCCATGAATTCAGTGCCCTGGGACATCGTCTTTTCGTGCATTTTCATGATCTGTTCCATGGTTTCGGGAGGCTTCTGGCCGATGACAACGTCGAGCACCTTCTTGTACTCCCCGGCCATTTTTTCCTGCACTTCCGTCCACATTTCAGGCGAGGCCTTCTTTCCCTGCAGCGGCTCCATGGCCTTGACCCACTGCCCCCAGAATTCGTGCAGGGAAAAGTAGGATTTCATCCCGTCGAAGACCTTGAAAAACGTTTCCGGCCCGATGCCCGACGGCGCCATCTGCATGATTCTCTGCATGGTCTCGCCGCTGCGCTTCATCCAGTCATCGTACATGCCCATGTTGTCGAAGGGCAGGTTCTTCTGCTCCGTCGGCCGGCTCCAGGGGAAAAAGCTCGACGAAGAGCTCGAAGGCGAAGGTGAAAAGCTCCTAAACATTTTCATCCACTGCTCGGTAAGTTTCATCGGCATGCTCGTCCAGGCGGAGAGCATGTCTTTTGCCGAACCCATGTGGTCGCTTATACTCATTGGTCGTCTCCCTTTATAGTGGTTTCAGTTTCACAAAGCGTGCGCCGCGGCTGTTGCAGCGGCCGTTTACCCCCTCGGGGGCATGACCACCGCTTCCCCGGTCAGAACGTCCTTGCCGTCCTGATTGGCGCACGTGGTTTTCAGCCTGATCCTCCCCTTGGGCAGCTTTTCGACAACTTCGACGCTGGCGGTGATCGTGTCCCCGATCACAACGGGCGCGGTGAACTCGAGTGTCTGCTTGAGATAGATCGTTCCGGGGCCGGGCAGCCGGGTGCCCAGGACCGTTGAAATGAAGCCGGCGCTGAGCATGCCGTGGGCAATACGCTGCTTGAAGAGTGAATCGGCCGCCCAGACGGCATTGACGTGCACGGGGTTGAAGTCGCCCGTTACACCGGCAAAAAGGCCGATATCGGTTTCGGTCACGGTTTTCGTGAAGGTCGCCTTATTGCCGACTTCGATCTGATCGTAAGTTATTCCTGACATCATTACCTCCTTTGACGGTAAAAGCGGCTGCGGCCGCCGGGGGGATATCAAGACGGCTTTCAGTCGCCGTCGAAATGCCGCTCCATCTTCTCGAAATGCTCACCCATCATCCTGATGTAATCATCGCGCAGCTTTTTCGAGTTGTCTACCCATTTCTTGGCGTACGTGTGGGTTTCACTGTGAGTATTGTCGCCCCGGGAAACGATAAAGTCCATGAGCCTGTCCGAGTGGTCGAACATCATCTTCATGGTGCTGCTGCTATTCTCGAAAAGGTACTTCATGTACTTTATCATTTCTCTAAAGAGTTTTTTCTGATCGACCATCATGGCTTTCCCCTTTTAGTAAACCTGATTTGCAATGAATGTGCTTGAGATGAGACGCGCTAGTCTTTTTTAAAGAAATCTTCCATTTTTTCGAAGTTCTCGTTCATCATGCGGATGTAATTGTCGCGGACTTTTTTTGCATCGCCGATCCAGTCCATGAGGTACTTGCGATGCTCATCCTGCGACGAGTCTCCCTGTGATATCATGAATTCGAGAACCTTGTCCGCATGGTCATACATCATCTGGCTCGATTTCATGCTCAGGTCATACATGTACTTCATGTAGCGAATCATTTCTCTGAGAAGGTCCTTGTGTTCCATTTTCTCCCTCCCTTTCAGGCTTTGAGAGTTTATAAATTCAATTTAATTTATTGCTTCGATG
>JBDRLK010000556.1:0-11988 GCA_043813155.1 Pseudomonadota bacterium
GTCAGTTCAATGTGAATCGCCGTGATAGGTGTCGCCATGTCGCCCTCCTTCCTCTGTCATCACGGCTTCAACAATATCACTTTTGACTCAGGCATATCAAATTTTAGGGGTGGTCCCTGATTTGCGGGGCGCTGTACTAAGCAAAGCTCCTGAAAACGATCTATTTTACAGTATGAACAACAAGTGTGATAAAAAGAAAGTTAAAATTCTACTTTATATATAAGTTATACTATAATAATATTAAAATCGAACTTGGTTTGCCCGTTTCCGACTCTATCCAAAAAACATGAATGCGGGCCGGAACAAGATCCGAAAACTCCATGACAAAGGTGGCCACATATACCTGCCCGTACTGCAAGAAACCTCACCCGAAAGTCATAAGCAAGTGCCCGACTGAAAACGCGACCGTACCCGAAACCTACCGGCTCGTGGGCGATACCATAGACGGAAAGTACAAGCTCGAAGCGCGCATCGGGGAAGGCGGCATGGGAGCCGTCTACAGGGGAACCCACACGGCCATAGGAAGAAAGATTGCGGTCAAGGTGCTCCATGCCGACATTCAATCGCACGAGGAAGTCGTCTTCAGGTTCCAGAACGAGGCCAGGCTGGCGGCATCCATCGGGCACAGGAATATTGTCGATATCATCGACATGGGGAAATACCTTGGCAAATACCATTTCATCGTCATGGAGTTTCTCGAGGGGGAGGACCTCTTTTCCGTCATCAGGAGGCGGGAAACACTGCGGCGCGACGAGGCCATAGACCTGGCCATACAGGTGCTCAACGGACTGAAGGCAGTGCACAAGAAAGGAATCATCCACAGGGACCTGAAGCCGGAAAACATTTTCGTCTGCAGCGGCATGGATGAGGAAAAGACCGTAAAAATCCTCGACTTCGGAGTTTCCAGGCTGATGGACAAGGAAAAAAGGGAAAACGTGCGCATTACGCGGGCGGGAATGGTTTTCGGGACGCCCCGGTACATGTCCCCCGAGCAGGCCAAGGGATCTGAAAAACACGACCACAGGGCCGATCTCTACGCAGTCGGAGCCATGCTGTATGAAATGCTCTGCGGCTTTCCTCCCTTTTCCACCGAGAATTACAATGAGCTCATGGTGGAAATCCTGACAAAAAAACCGGCTCTTATTTCGGAAATCGAGCCTGCAATATCTCCTGCCCTCGAGAGGGTTGTCATGAAGTCCATTGAGAAAAACCCGGAGGACCGCTATCAGGACGCAGCCGGGTTCATCGAGGCCATCGCTCCCTTCAGCTCATCTCCACTCTACCGCAGCAGCTTGTCGGGCGAGATCGTCTTCTCCCCCGAGCTGCTGGCTCAAACCGTATTAGGCGACCTGGCGGACCCCGAATCAAGCGTGGAAGTCAAGGTAAGGGATTTCGAGTTCCTCAGGAGACTGAGGACCGTGGCCGCCGAAGCTGAAAAAAGACCCGACCCGACGGCGCAGACGCCGAAATACGGCTCTATCCTATCGGGCCGGAAACAGGCCGGGGACATTCACAGGCAAAAGACGCTCGATCCGGGAGAGGCGGCCACTCCGCCCGCTGCCTTGCTCGAAGCGGCCGAAATGGACCGATCGCGGACACCGGCGCCTGCCGGCGATGACGGAGTGGAACAAGCCACGCCGGGGGCTTTTGAAAGCATTGTGGCAACCAGGGGAAAGAAGAAACTGCTTTACGTCGCAATTCCGCTGGTCCTCGTTGTCGCGGCGCTCATATCCCTGGCAGTGTACCTGGCGCCAGGGAAAAGGGGCGCGGCAGATCAGGAAAAGGGCATGGCCCTTGAGCCGGCCGCCGACACGGTTTCCGCCGGGCCCGGGGCTGCCGGCAAGACCGGCGGCAAGGAAGAAAAGAGCGGCGGGTTTTCGGAAATACTGATCGAAAATCTTCCCGGGAACGCAAAAGTGTATATCGATAATGTCCTTCACACGGAGCGGCCGCCGGTCATCCAGAGCTCGACAAAACCTCGCGCCATCAAGGTCGTCATGGACAGCGAAATCGTCATGGAAGAGCACATCATCGTTCAGGACGGCATGTCCATCCCCTTCACGCACAAGAAGCAACAGCCTGAGAAGGCGCCCGGGACCATGCCTGAACCGGCAGTCAATAAAACGCCAGGCCCGGTAAAAGAAAAAGCTCCCAATAAAGTCAAGAAGAAAAAATCCTCGTCTAAAAGCAAGCTCATCGACGAAGTCTACCCTGGGAGCTAATCGGCGAGCGGGGCGCTATATCCTTTTAGGGCCGGATTTCTCATTCTCCAGCACATCGTGAAATGCCCTGATGATGTCCCCGTCGAACTGTGTGTCCATGTTGGCGTAGAGCTCCTCCATTGCCTTGTCGTCCGCAATCTTGCGCTTGTATGACCGCTCCGATGTCATGGCGGCGAAGGCATCGGCAACAGAGATAATCCTTGCCAGCAGCGGGATCTTTTTCCCGGCCACGCCGTAAGGATACCCCTTGCCGTCAAATCGCTCATGATGATACTTTATTCCCTCGATGATCTTCTCGAAGCCCTTGAGATGCCGGACGAATTCGCTTCCCGCAAAGGGATGCTGCTTGATCATGACGAATTCCTCGTCGCTGAGCTTTCCGGGCTTTCTCAGTATTTCTTCGGGGATCGCCACCTTTCCGATGTCATGGAGCAGGGCCGCGATTTCCAGCAGCTCCCTTTCGTGCTGGTCCAGGCCCAGCTTCGCGGCTATCTGCAGGGAGAGCTGCGTCACCTGCTCGGTGTGCCCCGACGTGTACTCGTCTTTCGCTTCAATGACGTACACGAGGGTTTTCGTGACACCCATGAACAGCTCCTTGAAATCCGACATCAGGTCGATGTTCTCCATGATGATGGCCAGCTGTATGCCCACGGCCGTCAGCAGCTCCAGATCGTTTTTCATGAAGAATTTCGTCTGCATCGTCGTGTCGATGTAAATCAGGCCGTAGAATTTTCCCTTGGTATTGATCGGAGCGCAGATGATCGAATAGATGTCGGACCCCATGAGGCTCTTCGACTTGGAAAACCTGGGGTCCCCCGGCACTTCGGTGCTGAGCAGCGAGTTCCCGTCCTTGAGAACACGGCTGATCACCGTTTTGCTGATGGTTGACAGCGGCGCCGCTTCCTCCACGCCGGTCGTCTTGACGATCACAGGCACAAGCTTGTCGGCGTTCGCCTCGTCAACCAGCAGCAGCACGCCCCGCTGCGCCCCCGTCACGTCCATGAGAAGATCCATGGTTTTGTCGATAAGAAAAGCTTTTTCCGCCGACGTGCCGACCGAGTTGAGCATTTCATATATCGCCGACAGGTTCCTGTCGGAATCTATGTAGAAAGGAATGGTTCTTTCCCTTTGCCTGAAAGGCTTTCCCGACTTGAAAGCCGGATCGGTCGCTTTCCCGTCCTTCCGTTCAATAGCATCTCTCCCGCTGACCCTGGTGGACTCCGCCTCGGAATATCGCGAATAATCACCGTCCCGATCAATACCCGCATTCGTATCCTCCTCCAGGTTGCGGACCGGCCGCTCCTCCTTGAATTGAACGGCAAAGCTCCCGATCCTAATCATGCAGTTGCCGTAGAGGGGGTACGGCTTGTTGGCCGCCAGCCTGGCGCCGTCGAGAAACGTCCCGTTCCTGGAATCAAGGTCCATGAGATGGAGCGTTCCCTCCTCGTTGATAATTTTCGCGTGCTGCTTGGAGATGGTTGCATCCATGAGGCAAATCGAGTTGTACTCGTCCCGTCCAATGGTGCAGGCATGTTGTGAAATCAGGAAGGAAAGGCCCTTGACCGGGCCCTCGATAAAATTCAGCCTGTAAACAGGTTTTTCCACGAAAAATTTGTCCTATCAGTGTTTTATCCCCCTGCTTCTGGTATATAATGACCATAGTACTTCAACGCCACCCCCTAATCAAGGTAAAAGGATATTCGGAATGGCGGTTTCGAGCAAAAAACCTATTTATCTTTTATGCTTCATGCTCGCATTCCCTGCTCTTTGCGTGCCTTCCGGCGCAAGGTCGGAAGCAGAAGGAGGCGTGAAGGACAAGGAAGGGCTCGCCGGCGACCTTGCAAAGGAGCACTTTAAAAAGGGCGTTGAATTCTTTAAATCCGGCAACCACGAGGCCGCCCTGGCGGAATTTCTCGAGTCATACAGGCTCAAGCCTTTCTGGTCCCTGAAATTCAACATCGGCACCTGCTACATGCTGATGAACAAATACTCCAAGGCCCTGCGCTATTTCAGGGAGTACCTGAAAGAGGGAGGGCTGGAAATCGATAAGACGAGGGAGGAAGCGGTGCTCGGCGACATGGCATCGCTCGAAGAAAAAGTCGGAAAAGTGTCCTTCTGCTGCGATCTCGAGGGCGCCGGGCTCGTCATCGACGATGTCGAGGCGTTCCCGAAAATTCCGGAAGGGGACATGCTGCTCGATCCCGGAATCCGCAAGATCGAAATCAGCAAGCCGGGGCACGAGTCCTTTTTCACGCAGCTTACGGTCGTTTCAGGCGGAAGCACGCTTATCGATGTGGTGCTGGAGCCGTTCGGCGAAGGCAAGAAAAGCAATCCGGAAACGAAAAAGAAGAGCGGGAAAGAGCCGCGGAAAAAAGCCGGAAAAAAGAAGCTGCCAAACTCCCGGTCCTGGCTCATCGGCGGGCTCGTGGGCGGCGGGGCGATCGCCGTCGCGGCCATCGCCACGGGCGCCATGGTCCTGGACGAGAAGGGGAAGATGGAGGACGAGGCAGGCAAGTGCACGGCCACGGACTCAAGGGATGACTGCCCGGACGCCTACACCCATCAGGACAAGGCAGGCGACCTGAAGATCAGCACGAACGTCCTTACCGCCGCGGCAGCTGCGGTGGGCGCCCTCGGGCTCATCATGTTTTTAGTCGAGAGAAGCAGGGAGAAAAAGCAGTCGGCCGAAAAAGAGAATAAAGGAGAGGTGTCGGCGAATTTCACGATCCAGCCGGGCAAAATGATCGGCGCCCGGCTCGATGTCAGATTTTAACCGGAGAGCGGCGGAAACATGAAGGCGGACATGATCAAGATATTCCACGTCCTTTGTCCTGGGTTATTCTTCCTGTATGCATGCGCCGTGAATCTGGATATGCCGCCGGGCCATGGCGACGGCGCGGAAGAGAGCGACCTGCAGGCGGACATGGATGGCGCAGACGGCCCGGTTGACGGCGCTGATATGACGGAAGAAGAGGACGCGGTCCCGGACATGACGGACGCGGATGGTTCCGGGGACCCGACGCCGGAGGACCCGGCATTCGAAGGGGAATGCGCAGAGCCGCCCGAAACCCTGGTCCTCGACTGCGAAAGCCCCGTGGACCTGCCCGCTGCTTCAACCTGCACCCTGACGGGCGACTCGCTCGAGGGCGTGGCGCCCTGCCTCTCCTGCCGGGCCGAGGCCGGGCTGACGGTCATCGACTTCGCGGACTTCGGGGACGACGGCGGGGCATGCGACCTGGACGGCTGGGAGCTCGTGAGCGGCGACCATTGCGCGACCGATTACAACCTCGTTTCATGCACGCGCATCGGGGGAACGTGGAGCGCGTGCTGCGATGATCTCGACACGATCTGCGCGCAGGTCGGCAACAGCTTCGTTCTGAGGAGCGACAGGCAGGAGAATTGCGGTGGGGGGGCCGAAGAATGGAGGATCACGCAGACCTTTGATACCACGGGCCTCGCCGACCTGGAGCTCTGCATGGACATCGGCGAGCGGAGCATCACGAACGACGAATTCCTCATTATCCGGGTTGAAGACGATACTCGCACGGAGCATCCCCTGTGCATCAACGGTGAGACAATCGGCGAGCTGATCACACTGGATATCGAATACGCACTGTACAGCACATGCATGAACCTTCCCTCCTGGGCATCCAACAACGACGCAATCACGATCACGATTATCGCGAACTCCAACGACAACAATGACGAGATTTATATCGACAATGTTTCACTGACCGGATGGGCCGCGGGATGCGAGCCGTCCTTTGACACCGTGTTCACGGAAGCGTTCGGCGATTCGGGCACGTGCGTTGACCCGATCCCGGACGGCTGGAACGGCTGGGCCGTCACGGGCGCGCCCGCGTGCCCGGGCTTCGAATGTACAGGCGGCGGAGGCGACGGCTGGGGCGCCGAGGCCGACAGGACAGCCTGGACCATGGAGCACGGCGTGGACGCCTCGGCGCTCGACGGCGGCGTGGAGCTGTGCTTCGACCTGGGCGAGGACGGGGCGAATGCCGGCGAATCCATCCTCGTGGAGTTCTCGACCGACGGCGGTGCGCACTGGCAGGTTGCCTGGCAGCAGGAAGATGACATGACGCCGGACGGCGAGTGCAGGCGCATCTGCGCCGGCCTTTCGCAGATCGACGAAAGCGCGAGGCGAAACCCCGACCTGGACATTCGCTTTTCCCTTGAAAGCAACGACGCTCCGGTCACTATCGACGACATCACCGTGTCCGGCGCCCTGTTCTGCGACGCCGGCAGCGCCGTTACCCTGGGAGACGTCACGGAGACAGCCTCGCCGGGCGAGTACGAATTCACGGTGGAGGCGACGAGAGGCGGCCCGATCGAGGCGCTCGTCGAATGCTTCTGGGGCGAGCCCGAAACGCCTGTTTCAGATTGGGATGCCGTGGTTTTCAGACATGCCCTTTAAATTACATCACCGTTTCATCCACAGTTGATTTCTGTCAGGAAACGTGCTTTTATATTCGAAATCCGGGGTAGGGGAGCCTTCAGGCTCCCATCCATAAAAAATACGGGAGGCTAAAGCCTCCCCTACCCCCGATTTAATTGGGAGGCTAAAGCCTCCCCTACCCATAACTGAGAAAGAGGACACATGCTTAAAGGACACCCCAAGGGACTTTACGTTCTGTTTTTCGCGAACATGGGAGAGCGGTTCGGCTATTACACCATGCTCTCCATCTTCGTGCTCTACCTCCAGGAAAATTTCGGCTGGGACGCGGAAAAAGCCGGTCAGATCTACGGCTATTTCCTGTTCGGCGTCTACTTCATGCCCCTTTTCGGAGGCTGGCTCGCGGACAAGGTGCTGGGGTATGGAAAAACCATTGCCATAGGAACGCTCATCATGAGCGCGGGGTACGCTCTGCTTGCCACGCCCACGGACAAGCAGTGGATGGTCTTTGCCGCTCTCGGCGTCATCTCCGTTGGCAACGGGATGTTCAAGGGGAACCTGGCCGTGATCGTGGGCAACCTGTACGGCAGGGACAAGGGGTCGCTTCGCGACGCTGCCTTCAACATCTATTACATGGGCATCAACATCGGCGCCTTTTTCGCTCCCTACGCGGCCAGCGCGGCCAAGGACTACATCCACGGTCTCGGCTACACACTGGCCCAGGGCTACAATGCGGGCTTCGCCATCGCCGGCGCCGGCATGATCGTCTCGTTCATCATCTTCCTGGCCTTCCGCAAGCATTACAGGCACGCCGACTACCGCTCCGAGGAGAAAAAAGGCGAAAAGGCGGACGAGATCCTGACAGAAAAACAGGAAAAGGACCGGATCATGGCCCTCCTTATCGTTTTCGCCATCGTGATCTTCTTCTGGATGGCCTTCCACCAGAACGGGTTCACGCTCACGCTGTTCGCCAAGAACTACACGTCCAGCGACGTGAGCAGGTTCACCTACCTGTTCTTCGACCTTCCGTCGTTCCTTGCCGTCATCGCGTTTCTCGCCGGCGCCATTTTCGCGATCCGCAGGAGCAAGCCTTTGTTCAGGGCGCTTGCGGGAATCATTTCCCTCGCCGGGCTTGGTTTCGCCTACTATAAGTACACGCTGTTCGCGGACAGCAATGCCATCACGCCCGAGCTCTTCCAGGCGTTCAACCCCATCTTCATCGTGTTTATCACGCCGCTCATCATCGGGTTCTTCGCCTGGCTCAACAGCAGGAAAAAGGAGCCGTCATCCCCCGCCAAAATAGGCATCGGCATGATGATCACGTGCATCGGCTTCTGCGTCATGGCCATAGCCTCCCAGGGGCTGGAAAGCGTCAGCGCCCTGAACGACGGCAAGTCCGCCGTCCTGGTCACGCCCTACTGGCTCGTGTCGACCTATTTCATCATGACGCTCGCCGAGCTCTTCCTCAGCCCCATGGGACTTTCCTTCGTGTCCAAGGTCGCCCCGCCGAAGCTCAGGGGCCTCATGCAGGGCGGCTGGCTGGGCGCCACGGCCGTCGGCAATCTCCTGGCCGGGCTGATCGGCAAGTTCTACAAGGAATGGGAGCTGTATCAATTTTTCCTGCTGGTCGCAGGCTCGTGCCTTCTTTCAGCGGTTCTCGTGCTCCTCGTGCTGAAGAAGCTGAAGGCTGCAACGCAATAAAGGGGTGAATCATGAAATACGCAATGGCCTTGACACAGGGCGTCCTGTTATCGATTGCTGCTTCGGCTGCCTACGGGGTGGAGTGCGACGGGACCGAGGTGCTGTGCCTCGAGCTTGCTTCGAGCGCTGAAGTCGAAGGCAGCGGAGGCACCGTGGTGGGAGGCGATTTCAACGCCGACGGCTTCATGCCCTCCGACCGGGGGGGCATCGACTGGACATTCGGGTCTGAACATGATTTCTCGGCAGGCAGGCTCGAGGTCGACGTCAAGGGCCTTCAGCCCGTGGCGGGCGGGGAGCTCGAAGGGGGAAAGGTCTCGATCTTCGATATGTGCGGAGAGGCGCCGGACGACAACGAGGGCGTCGGCCTTCAGAAAATGGACGAGGCATACCGCGACGGCCACATCTTCCGCTACGGCATGGACGACGACGGCCTCGAGGACAACTGGGACGCCGTGATCATCACGGGCGCCGGGTTCGGGTGCTACTTTTCCATTGCCGACCCGCTCTGGACGGCCGAAGAGACCCACCACATCCACGCGGAGTGGGACAGCACCGGGCTCGTTCTCGATATCGACGGCGGCTTCCATTGCGAAAAGCCGGGCAACGGGGACACCTTCGATCCCGCGACCGCGCTCTTCACGCTTGCCAACCGCTGCACGCATTATGCGAACCAGCATGCCGTGGCGCGTTTCAGCGATTTCAGGCTCTGGGGCAACCCGGACGCCCCGGTCTGCGGCAACGGCATCTGCGAGCCGGAAAGAAGCGAGACATGCATCACCTGCCCCGCCGACTGCCTCTGTCCCGAGGAAGACGAGCCGGAAGAGGTTGCACTCGAGCCTGTGGAGACTGTTGAGCCTGAGCCCGAGGTTGTCGCGGAAGTCGTGGACGATACCGTGCCGGATCCAGAGCCCGAGCCCGCGGCCGACACGTCCGTGGACGAGCTTCCGGCCGGCGATGCATCAACCGACGCGGGGGAGGAGGAGCAGCCGCCCGGGGATACCAGCGTTGAAGGCGGCTGCGGCTGCACGATGGCGGCGCAAAGCCCGTCGCCCTGCATGGTCGCTGCGGCCCTGCTTCTTCTCTTTGTCTTTCTGCCGCTCCGGCGGCGGCCCAGAATGAACATATGATATCTTTTCTTAAAAACGTTCTCTCCATACTGAACCTTCCCATTATCTATACAATACTCGCCCTGGATACCTTTATTATCGGCGGCTCGACAATCATCCTCTCATTTATCGACCGCACGGGTAACGGCGGCCATTACCTTGGAAAGCTGTGGTCGCGAATGAACCTGCTGATTTCCCTGGTGCGCACCAAAGTACGGGGTCTTCAGAACATCAAGCCCGGGCAGCCCTATATCATCATGTCGAACCACAGGAGCCATTACGACGTGTGGGCGCTCTACGGCTTCATTCCCCTTCAGTTTCGGTGGGTCATGAAGATAGAGCTTCGAAAAATCCCGATATTAGGCCTGAGCTGCGAGCGGATAGGGCACATTTATATCGACAGGGGAAAAACGGAAAAGGCCAGGAAAATCCTCGAGGCCGCGGGCGAGAGGATAAGGGCGGGTACGTCCGTTGTCTTTTTCCCGGAGGGGACGCGAAGCCCCGACGGAAAACTGCTCCCTTTTAAAAAGGGCGGCTTTATGATCGCCCTGGAGGCGAGGGTCCCCATCCTTCCAATTACGATCAACGGAACCAGCCAGATCCTCCCCAAGGGAAGCCTGAGGCCGCGGCCCGGCACAATAGAAATCAATATCCATCCTCCCATCCACGTGGACGGGTTTTCCGTTGAAACAAGAGACGAGCTGATAGAAAAAGTCAGGGAAGTCATTGAAAGCAAGCTCGAATGATGATTTGGACGCGCGGCGGTGGACATTTTTCGACGTACTTTTATTTGCCCGTTCCAATGATCTCTTCTATAATGTCACTATGAAGTTTTTTTTCGTTAGCCTTCTTGCGGTTGCCGCATGCACGTCCAATGAATCCACCCATGATGCGGACGGCTCGCCCGACCCGTCCGCAGACGACACGATCGCGGGCGACGACGACGTCTTTCTCGAAGACATCGAAGCCGCGGACACGGGCATGGACATGGACATGGACGAAGAAGATGACGCCACCTACCCTTCCCCGCCCGCCGAGGTGCTCCGGACCGGGACCGAGGGCCTCCTGCTCAGGGGCACGGTGCTGACGCCCTCGGGCGTGCTGGATCCCGGCGATGTCCTGATCAGCGGCGCCTTTATAACCTGTGTGGATTCGGACTGCTCCGGCGCCCCGGGAGCCGGCGAGGCAACGTGGATCGAGACCAACGGCATCATCTCGCCCGGGCTCATCGACCCGCACAACCACATTGCCTACAATTTTCTTCCCGAGTACATTCCCGAGCCCTTGCGCACGTTCGAGAACCGCTATGACTGGTCCGACCTCGCCGATTACGAAGCGCACATCGAGCCCTACGCTGCGCACCGCAGCGCGGGCACGCACTACTGCCCCGGCGCAAAGTGGGGGGAGCTGCGCTCGCTTGTCCACGCCACCACCACGGTCCAGGGCGAGAGCTTTGCCCAGCTCTGCGTCAACTGGGGCGTTCGCAACGCCGACCATTTTCACAACCTCGGCTACGACCACATGCGCACGACCATCGCGTCGGTTCGCGATATCAACGATGAACAAGCGCAGAACTATATCGACAGCTTCAACGAATCACCCGAGCCGGTCACGCGCTTTGCCGTGCACATGGCCGAAGGCTATACAGGCAACTACGTGACCGAGGAATTCGATTCCTTTGCCGGCCGCGACCCGCGGGAAAACCGCCACCAGGGTGAATCGCTTCTCATCGACGGGACGAGCATTCTCATTCACAGCATCCCGCTTACCGAGGCGCAGCTCGCCGAAGCGCTCGTCAACGATGCGAAGATCGCCTGGTCGCCGTCGAGCAACCTGGCCCTTTACGGCGTCACCGCGCCCATCCAGCGCATCCTGCAGCTCGGCATCACGACGGGCCTGGGCCCGGACTGGACCCTGAACGGCGAGAAAAACATGCTCGGCGAGATGCGCTTCGCGCTCGACTACGCCCGCACGAACAGCATTCCCGAAATCACGCCGCAGAAGCTCTGGGAGATGTCCACGTGGGAAGGGGCCATGGTGGTGGGCCTGGAGGATTACATCGGCCGCCTCGAGGCCGGGTATCGAGCGGACATCGCCGTGTTCGGCAGGCTGGGCGCCGACCCCTACCGGTCGATCGTCGACAGCCGCAGCGCCAACGTGCGGCTCGTGCTCCTCGACGGCGAGGGGCTGTACGGTGACGAGCATCTCATGGCGGCAACGGCGGCCAACGAGTACTGCGAGCCGCTTGACGCCTGCTCGGCCGACAAGTACCTGTGCGTCCAGGAGTCCCCGACCGCGTCCGACCGCAAGAATGAAACCCTGGCCGATATCCGCACCCAGCTGTTCAATATCCTCGAAGGCGTCGGCTACCCGCCCGAGGAGCAGTATGGAAGGGGGGACGAGCTCCTGGAGCTCATCGACTGCGGCGAATAGGGGCCATATCAAAAATACCTTACATTCCAAACATGGGTAGGGGCGACTTTTGTCGCCCTTCGAGCGGGAGGCAAAAGCCTCCCCTATCCGGGTTTTTATCGGGAGGCTTCAGCCTCCC
>JBDRLK010000557.1:0-6742 GCA_043813155.1 Pseudomonadota bacterium
CTCTGTTTCTCTTTCAGGTTGACCAGGACGACGCTTCGGGCGATGGCGGCGCAGCTCCTGAGAAGGTACAGGGCGCCTGCCGTGTCGGAAGCACATGCCTCGGGGCAGTACCCGAGGATCGAGCGCATGATGGTCACAGCCCTCAGGCACACGGCGAGCATTTCCATGGGCACGTCGATGCAGAGCTGAAGGGCCGCGGCAATGCTCTTGTCCTTTATCTTCCTCTTCTCCCCGGTTTTCGACGGCAGGCGATGGGCCGCAACGACCCGGTTGTAGGCCGCCTCGTCCTGGAGAGCGAGATCGAGGAACAGCTCCTTGATGTCCTGTGCCTCGATTGCCGCCTCGTTCAGCGCGTCCTTTGCCGCCCGGTCCCTGTGCTTCCTGTACCCGATGCCCGCGACCATGGCGATGAGCCCCGTTCCCATGGAGCCGGCCATGGCGGCCGCGCTCCCGCCTCCCGGGGATGGATTGTCGGACGAAAGAGAATCCACGAAACCCGCCACGGGGGCGGCGCCGAGCGGCCGGTCTGCGAGCTTCCTTTCGAGGATCTTGGCGGATGGGTCGAAGGGCGCCGCGTCGCCAAGGCCCAGTGAATGCGCCGCGCATTGAATGATCTCATCGTGGGGCAGCCCTCCGCACCTGCCCTGTTTTTCCAGGTAATGCCTTCCGGCCATGAGCATGGCTTCCATGGGGATCAGGCCCACGAGCTCGCTGCCCGTGACCCTCAGCCCCATGTCCCGGGCCAGCTTCCTGATTTCCTCGAAAGCAGCGTGGGGCGGCGTGACGTTGTAGTTGACCAGGTTCATGGATATCTGAACGCACCCGTACTCGGGCATGTCCCACCCGATGGCCCTGCACGCACTGAGCCCGCCGCCGTCCTTCTTCTCTCTCACCATGGAGGCGATCTTGCGGGCTTTTGCCACGTTGGTCGTGTTCAGGTTGACATTGTAGGCGATGAGAAAATAGCGGGCGCCCATGACCGTCGCCCCCGCCTTCCTGTTCGGCTCGGCGGGCCCGAAATCCGGCTTCCACTGCTCGCCGCCCATCTTGGCCTCCAGGCCCTCGTACTCGCCGCGGCGGATGTCGGCCAGCTTCCTTCGATGCGCGGCCGCGGCGCTTTCCTCGTACAGGTAAACGGGGATGCCCAGCTCGTCGCCGACGCGCCGGGCCACCTGCCTGGAGAGCTCGACGCACTCTTCCATGGAAATGCCGCTTACCGGGATGAAGGGGCAGACATCGGTCGCGCCCATCCTGGGATGCGTCCCCACATGCCTCCTCATGTCGATGAGCGAGGCCGCCCTGGCGATGGCGCAGAAAGCCGCCTCTGCGACACCGTCGGCCTCGCCCGCAAAGGTGATGACCGTCCTGTTGGCGTCATGGCCCGGGTCCACGTCCAGGAGCTTGACGCCCGCAACGGAAGAGATCGCGCCGGCGATCTCGTCGATGTTCCTGCGGTTCCTGCCTTCGGAAAAATTGGGTACGCACTCAACGATTTTCATAATTTTTAATCAACGTCAAATCGAGGGCAATGTCAAGACGTTTCGGCGCCTGCGGCGCAACTTTTTGTTTGATTTTAAGTCAGTTTTGTTGTTTTATAAATACCGGTTTACAAATTATAAGGGAAAATCGATGAAAATATTTTTCCACGCTAAGTTTCACGAGGTCTATGACGGCGACCCGGCCGCATCCAGGGGAAGGATGAAGACAATGGAGCAGGCCGTAACGGGAAGGTGGGACATCATCGAGCCGGGGCCCGCGCAGGAGAGCGACATCTTGAGGTGCCACTCGAGGACGCATGTCGAAGCCGAACGGGAGGACCCCGTGATTTTCAACATGGCCATGCTGGCGGCCGGGGGCACGATCCAGGCCGCGCTCTGCGCGGCCGGCGGAGAGCGCGCCTTTGCCCTCATCCGTCCTCCCGGCCACCACGCGAGCCCCGGCTCTGCCTGGGGATTCTGCCACTTCAACAACGTTGCCGTTGCGCTTCTTCACCTGAAGCACAAGAAGCTCATTGAAAGCGCCGTGATCCTGGACTTCGACCTTCACTTCGGCGACGGGACGAACACTATCTTTCAGAAAGAGGAAGGTTTTACCTACCTCCACCCCGAAGGCTATGACAGGACCGAATACATGGCGCATCTCAAGGAAGAGCTGGACAGTGCCCCGGCCGCGGACATCATAGCTGTTTCAGCCGGGTTCGACAGGGGCTTCGAGGACTGGGGCAACATGCTGCTCGAGGAGGACTACGAGGAAACAGGCCGGATCGCAGCGGCCTGGGCCGACGCACACTGCTCCGGCAGAGTATTCGGCGAGCTGGAAGGCGGCTACAATCACCGTGTCCTTGGCCGCCACCTGGCCGCATTCCTTTCCGGATTGGAGTGATCGAAAAGCCTGAAGCCTTCTTTCCCGATTCCTGCTCCCGGCTTCGGCTTCTTATTTAGTCTAAGAGATTGACAATGATACCTAAATTTCTTAGTTTCGGTCTAACTGCATTTATAATATAATCTTATGGAGGAAGGATGAAAAACGGAAAAATCAGCAGAAAATTCATGGTAATGGCCGCGGCGGCCCTGATCACCGCCTTTTCCCTCAGCTTTTCGCCCAGGGCGCACAGCGGGGAATTCCTGACATCCGGAGGCGGGATTGACATGAGGCTCTTCAAGCCGGCCGTTGACTCCAAGGGTATGTTCACGGTCAATGCCTCGCAGATCCTCCCGCATCTGGGCCTGAGCTTCGGCCTTGTCATCGACTATGCCAACGGGCTGTTCAAGCTCGAGGAAGACCGGACCAACCTGGATAACAACGGCGAGCCTTTCGTAAAAGACGGATCTTACTTGTTGGATCACGGTGGATGGGGCGTGATTCACGCCAACCTCGGCCTGATCAACTGGCTGGTCCTGGGTTTCCAGCTTCCCGTGGGCATTCTTTCCGGCAATGAAATTGAGGTTGACAATACAGGCGACGGCGTGTACGGCGGTATTGACGGCACGGGCGGCGTCAGCTTCCAGGGGCTCGGAAACCTGACCATTCACCTCAAGGCCCGCTTCATGCGCGTGGAAATGTCGCCTGTCGGCCTGGGCGCCATTGTCTCGTATTCGGCGCCGAGCGTGTACGCTGAAAAGCACAAGAGCATGGGAGGTGATGCGACTTCCGCGCTCACGGCCATCTTCATCCTGGACAAGCATTTCGGCAAGCGCTGGAAGCTCGCTTTCAACCTGGGCGGCCATTTTCCCTTCGGGTGCGGCGGGAACAAGTGTGAGATCAAAAACCTTCCGCGGGGCGGCGGCAGGTCCGATTTCAAGTACACCCACAACCTTCTCTGGGGGCTCGGCGTGAGCGTCGCGCCCGTGGTCGACACCTTTGAAATCGTCTTGGAATTCTACGGGAGGATGCTCTTTTCCGCGTTCGGCAACGACGACGTGCTGCTGCACATTCCCATGGAGCTTTCCGCCGGGTTCAAGGTCTACGTGGAGCGCAACTCCTACCTGTACTTCGGGGCCGGCACGGGAGCATTTGTCGTGGGCCACGAAGGCTACAATGCTTCTAAGGTCAGGGTGTTCGCGGCCTTCATCTTCGAGCCCTCGATCGGGGACAGGGACGGCGACGGCATCAAGGACGACGTGGACCAGTGCCCCGACGATCCTGAAGACTTCGACGAGTTCGAAGACGTGGACGGCTGCCCCGACCCGGACAACGACCGCGACGGCATCCTCGACGTGGACGACGACTGCCCGCTCGTTCCCGAGGACAAGGACGGCGACCAGGACGACGACGGCTGTCCCGAAGGCGAAGAGGGAGACAGGGACGGCGACGGCATCCTCGACAGCGTGGACGCATGCCCCGACGATCCCGAGGATCTCGACGGCTTCGAGGACGAAGAAGGCTGCCCCGACCCGGACAACGACCAGGACGGCATCCTCGACGTGGATGACATGTGCCCCAACGACCCCGAAGACTTCGATGACTTCGAGGACAAGAACGGCTGCCCCGACCCGGACAACGACCACGACCGGATCCTCGACGTTGACGACTCCTGCCCGAACGATCCCGAGACCTACAACGGGTTCGAAGACGAGGACGGATGCCCGGACCAGGGCAAGGTCGAAATCAAGGGCGGCGAAATCGTGATCATGGAGAAGGTCTATTTCGAAACGGACAGCGCCGAGATCAAGCCCGAATCGTTCGGAATCCTCGACGCGGTCGCGGCAACGGTTATCGGCAACCCGCAGATCGTCAAGGTCCAGGTCCAGGGCCATGCCGACGAGAGAGCGACCAATGATTACAACATCACGCTCACGCAGGAGCGCGCGGCGTCAGTCGTGAAATACCTGCTCGACAAGGGCGTGGAGGACGGAAGGCTCTCATCGGCAGGTTACGGAGAGGAATGCCCGGTGGACAAGGGACACAATAAAGTCGCATGGGAGAAGAACAGGAGGGTCGAGTTCAAGATCCTCGAAACAACGGACGGGTGCACGAACGTGGACATTGCCTGCGACAAGGCGGTTTCCCAGGGACTGATCCCCGCGGAAGACGAAAAATATCTTCCCGGAGGAGGATTCTGCAACTAGAGTATTGTGCGATCTAGTCCCCCATTTATACTTGGAGAATACCATGAAAGATGACGGCTCACCAAAGAAACCAAAAGACAAAACCGTTTTTGGGCTTCCCGGAGCTCCTTTTTCGCCTGCCGCAGGCACAGGGAACATGCAGCAGGTTCCGCCTGGTGCCCAGCCCCAGGCCCCGCAGGCTCGACCCCAGGGCCAACCCCCGGCGGACAGCCCGTTTGTCGTCAGCCCGCAGAAAAGATCATCCTATCCGCCTCCCAAGTTCCCCGCGCAGTCTCCCGGCGTGGGGGCAATACCGGTTCCGTCCGCTGCTGCAAAGGCGCCGGGCGCGGTTTTTCCGCCCGGAGGCGGCGGCAAGAAACCCGCGGCCAAGACCATGCTGGGTATGCCCGTAATGACGGCTCCCGGCGCGTTCGGAGCCAAGCCCGTTGGGCCGACGCCCGCGCCCGCGGCTGCCCCGGCCCCGGCGGTAAGACCCGCCGCTGCCGCTCCAGCGGCCGGACCCATGGGCAGATCGGCTTCGCCGCAGCCTGTTACCGACAGCACATTCAGGACAACGCCAAAGCCAGCCCCCGAGGCTGCGATGCCGCAGCCCCAGGTAGGCGCGAAAGACGGATTTGCGCCGACAATGATGGCCTATACGCCGCCATCGCCCTCGATAACTCCTGCCCAGGTGCCTGCCGCTCCCCAGCCCCAGGAGCAGTCGCCCATGGAAATCGACATGAGCAGCATGGGACAACCGCAGCAGCCCCAGCCGCAGGACCCTTTTGCGGGCGCTGCCGGCCAGGCCCAGCAGTTTGCCGCCGGCGCTGCCGGCCAGGCCCAGCAGTTCGCCCAGGGGTTCGGAGGGCCCGGCGCCCCCGGCGCCCCGTACGGCGCCCCGTACGGCGGACCGGGCGCTCCCGGTGGTCCGGGCGGTCCAGGAATTCCGGGTATGGGCGGGCAGATGCCGCCCATGGGACCGATGGGCGGGGGAGGCGGAAAAAAGAAGAAGAGCCCCCTCATCTACGTCGGCATCGGCTGCGGCGCCTTGCTTGTTATCACAATCATAGTCTTTGGCGCCTGCTTTGCGTGCAGCTACTGCGCGGGCAGTGCCAGCAAGAACGCCGTACTCGAATCCGGCATCGAAATGATCGAGCAGCAGTGCGAGGAGCAGATCGAAAACGTCAAGAAAGACTCCTCCATCCCGGACGAGCAGAAAAAAGAGATCGTCAAGGAAATTGAAAAAGGCTGCGAGGAATCGATCAAGGCCGCCCGGGAAGCCCTCTGACCACCTGCCCCCCGCACATCATTGTGTAGTGCGGGGCCTAAAGCCCCGCAGCGGCCCAAAGGGCCGCACACCATTCATCAGCGATTCATGAAACTCTTCCTGTTGCGTCGGGCAAAGACTCTCGTCCTGCATGACGGGCAGAGAAAAAGGTAGTCGCGCGCTTCCTCTAAACCGCTGATCTTTCCCTCCATGTACTCCATGGCCTGGGCCGGAAGAAACACTTTCCTGCACCTGCGGCAGGCAATGCCCGAAGGAATGACGCCGCAGCCGCGGGCAAGGTCCCTCAATTTCTTCATGAAGACGCGGTACGTGACTGCGGAAACGCAGGCCTTCGTGCATTCGTCGCATTCGAGGCAGTGCCAGATGGCTGCGCTGTACAGTATGCTCTTGTCATGCCTGGCCTTCTCGATGATTCCCCTGGGAGACATGGCATAGGTAAATGAAGCGTAAAGCTCGCCCATGGGACAGGAGGCGGTGCACTTGCCGCACTCGAGACAGCCGTGCAGCCCCGTTTCCTGCATCAAGGCATCCAGCTTTTCTTCCATTGAGTCCATTGCTTTCAAGCTAAAAATCGAAATCCCGGGAATGGGCGACTTTAGTCGCCCATTCCCTGTTACGGGAGGCTGAAGCCTCCCCTACCCTGCTGTGGCTCGGGAGGCTGAAGCCTCCCCTACCCACGATTTTAATTTTTCATTCCTGCCACGGCAGGGTTTTCAGCTCCTCCATGTTGAACACCGGCCCGTCAACGCACACGTATTTTGAGCCCACGAGGCACCGCGCGCATTTGCCCACGCCGCAGCGCATCTTTCTCTCGAGCGTTGTCCACACCGAGCCCGCGTCCCGGCCGGCTGCCTCGAACCTGTCCAGCTCTATCGTGATCATGATCGGCGGACCGCAGACAACGACA
>JBDRLK010000558.1:0-4253 GCA_043813155.1 Pseudomonadota bacterium
CTTGCAGGTGACGACAGTCGAGCGCTGGGAAATGACACGGAAATTCTCCGGGCGCGGCGGAACGATCCACAGCTTGCCCGGCGGCGTGCTGTCGCGGACCCACAGGCGAAGCTGTGTCCAGGTGGACTTCTTCGCCATATCCTCCCAGGGCAGCTCGATACTTCTCTTCCACCGGGAGTAAACCGCCGACGGGCTCGGTTGAAATTTTTTAAACGGTTCCTTCAGCCCTGCCTTTTTTCCTCCGTACAGCAGCAGCCCGGCAACCATGAGGGTCAGGATAACGGTCTGCTTGAATCGATTCGGGCACCAGCGAAACAGTGCCGCCGCGACTAGGGCCGCTCCGGCTGAAATCCCCAGGATGGTGAAATGCCTTGAGGGGACGGCAAGCAGGTATGCGCGAAAGACCGTAAAGGGCCGGAAGTCAAGCCACCTCGCTTTATAAAGCGTGGATTGGAGCCCGATAACAATTAAAAGGGCCGCGGCAGCGGCGATGATCACGAAAAAGATTATCTTGAGCGCCGGCCTCCACCGGCGAATCTGCGAAAAGAGAGAGGAAGAAGGTCCTGCGGCCGCGGATCCGCCCGGCAGGACGGGTGCGGCTGTTTTCCACCTGTAGAAGCCGATCGGCAGCAGCACCGCTGCGGCCAGAAACATCAGCGGCGCATTGCGCGTGAAGGCAGCGGCAAAGAGAATGCCGGCCGCCGCCGGCTCCCATGGCGCACGGGGGCGCTCGACAAGCTGCGAGACTGCGGCCGCGGCCAGGATGCCTTGAAATGCGATGGAAAACACGAAGAAGCGGAAAAACTGAATGGAAATGATTTTCGGGACAGGCCATGTAATACAGAAAAGATACCCCGCCAGCCCGGCTGCCGCACCGCTCACGACGAGACTGATGAAGATCCTGCGGACGCGGGTGTCTTTCACCAGCGGCAGGAACCCGCCGATCAGCAGGAGGTGCTGCAGCCACAGCTCCCCCTTGCTGCCCACTCTCCACTTGTCGTAGAAATTCTGCGCGGCCCGGGCCCTCATGATTTGAATCCAGTCGTCGGGGGCAGAGAGAGGCTGCGGTGTCTGCGTCAAAAACATCCAGACCAGAAAGGGCAGGGCAAACAGAACCAGAAGAACGCCTCCCCCGATGACGCGCCTCAGGCCGAGACTGCGCAGGGAAAGGAGAATGTACACGCCGGAAATCATCATGCCGTAAAAGGAGTTCAGGGCGTGCAGGTTGAACATAAGGCCGGCAAGGCACATGGACGTGAGAAAACGCCCCCGGATCAGGAGCCAGACGTGAAAGAGCATCATGGGTATGACGAACCCCCTAGGTGCGGCATAGTCGTCCCAGAAGTAATTGGCCGTGCCCCCGATGGCCCAGGCATTGGTCAGGAGAAAAACGACGAGCAGCCCGGCCGCGCGGCTCCTTCCCAGGCGCTCGGCCAGGACGTAGAGGGCCCAGAACTGGATGACCCGGCCGGCGACGTGAAACAGCAGCAGGGTCCACTGCATGCCGATCAGTTTTGCGAGCCCGGCAAAGATGAGCACGAAAAAGGTATTGTAGCTCCAGGCCTTGGCCATGACCAGGTCCGCCGGGTGGTAGTGATGCGGGTTGAAAAGACCGTCCGTGTAGGGAAGGAAGATGATCTGGTCGCCCACGCCGAACTTATAGCCCCGCGCGGCCATCGTGATCATGGCGTAGAGGAGAAGAAACAGAAGCTGCGGCCAGTGCTGCCCCGCGTACCGGATGCCGTCCGCAGCCGTCCGGCGGACTTCCCCGGCGAGCTCGTGAAAAATCTCCCGGGCCGCATCAGGCAGACAGGAAAAATTTAAATTGCCGTTCGGCTGACCTGAAGAGGCTTTATGAACGTGGCTCTGCATGACGAGAATATCGGTAAAGAATTATAAACAAAGTTAACTTAATTTAAAAGCAGATAAAAAGGAGATGTGCATTCAAAGCTTGAAAATTGAAAAAGGGCGCATCTTGAATTAAGGGCTCGCGGAAAAACAACTTCCCATTCTGAGGCGTATTTCTAACATTATGTTCAAAGCAGGATGACGAGCGAAGACGCGGGGATAATGATGATGACTTCCCTGTTGTCGAGGGTCGCCACGTGGTTCCCTCTCACCAGGATATTGGCCCTGTAGACCTGGGCCGTGTCGATCTCCCGGACGATTTCATTCTTGAAGGTAACGGTGAACCTCACCCTGTACCCCGGGGGGATCCCCACGAAGGTGGTCCCGTCCGCGCTGATCTCGCAATCTGCGGGCGTTCCGTCCGAGGTCGTGCATTCCGTGGCCGAAAGAGAGGTGATGAACCCGGTTGCGTCCACCTCCGAGTAATACTCGGTGGGGCTGTCCGGATCCTGGTCCACGGCAACGGCGTCGACGTCCTGCGGCGTGCCGCCGGCGATGCTCTTGATGGCGTCCACGATGGACGAGGTCACCAGCGTCCCGTCCCCGGGAATGGAGAAGAAGATCGGGTCGCCGCCCGCCGTGACCGTGCCCGTGTCCGTGGCCCATTGCCTGAACTGGTAGTTCGGGTCGCCTGCCTCGCTTCCCGAGATCACGCCGAACACGCGCGCGCCGATGGCAAGAAGCTCGGTCAGCGTGCTCTCGTAGGTGTGCGGCCTTTCCGCCGGAAAATCACTGTCGTAATACCCCGTGTCCGTGTTCGGGCCCCCCGTGCCAGGGCCGTTTCTCGACGCCGTGTCCGTGAGCACGACCACGATGGGCAGCGATCCGCACCTGAAGCAGGGGTAGCCGATCCTGTGGCACGTGCTGTCCGGAATAATGGAGCAGGCCTGGGGACTGACAAAATCGATGATGCCCATGCCAGTGGCGATCTGGTAGAGAGCCTCGATGCTCGATGCCCAGTTGCAGCCCCCCACGCCCGCGCGCGACTCGAGCGCGTTGACGCCGGCCTGGGCCTCGGCCACGTTCGTCGTGATTTCCCGGGCATTGAAGTAGGGAACGTTGCCCCCGGTCCCATAGCACGTGGGAATCCCCAGTGGCGCGGGGCAGGGCCCGCAGTTGCGCGCGAAATCCTCGAAATAGCCGGCCCCGACGCCGATGTCGGGAATCTCGGCCTGGAGCTGCGGGATCATGGCTCCCAGTCCGCTGGCCAGGTTGTGCGCCTCCTCGCTCATGCTGCCGGTCGTGTCCATGACGAAGTAAACGTCGGCCTGCTTGATGTCGCTGCGAAACTCCAGTACACGATCTTCGGACGGGCCCATGAATGGAAGGATGACGTAGAAATCATCCGACGGGATCGTGTCCGCGGCGTCCATGGGGTCGTGCCCGGTGACGACCTCGGCCAGGTCCGAGTGCCCGTCGTCGTCGCTGTCAGGGTCGTTGGGGTCGGTCCCGTAGTCGATCTCCTCCGAGTCGCTCAGCCCGTCGTTGTCGCTGTCCGCGTCGATGAAATCCGGGATGGAATCGTCGTCATGGTTGGCGGGCGGCGTGCATATATCGTCGTCATCGCCCCGCTCGGCCGAGTCGGGAAAGCCGTCGTTGTCGCTGTCGTCATCCTGGTCGTTCGGGATCGTGTCGCCGTCCGTGTCGCCCGAGCCCTCGTGCTGGTCCGCGATCGTGTCGCCGTCGTTGTCCACGAGCTCGTCGCAGGGGATCTCCGGCAAGTCCAGGCCGTCGAACGAATCCGCCGCGTCACTGTCCGTGGTCACGTCCTTGGCGCCCTGGTCGCTCCCGCAGCCTGCCAGGCACATCATGAAGGTGATTGCCGGACCAAGGAAAAAAATGGGTTGCTTTCTTTGCATGGTTGTATCTCCTGATTCTTTGACAGGCACAAACTGCACCGTCCCCCGCCGCCGTCTGCTATCTATTATGCTGATTTCACCCAAATAATAATTCAAATAATATTAAATTCAAGAGAAAAACCAATACCCGCAGTCAGTATCGTTGTCAATTGACGTTGCATCAGCCTTTTTGTATAACATTCAGCAATAGGAGGATTGCGATGACGAAAAGAACCGTTTTTTCAGCAGCGGCTGCCCTGCTCCTGCTGCTTCTCGCCCCGGCGGCGCGTGCCCAGCCTGCCGATGATGAAACGACCACGGTCGAGGTGGAAGAAAGCATGGAGGAGCCCGTGGCGCCCCCGCCGCCCGTGGATACGGATAACCCTGATGATGATCCCGTGCCTGATCCCGAGCCTGCCGGAAAGGAGCCCGGCGCCGGCGCGGCGGCGCAGGAACCCGGGACTGCAGCGGGCAGTTCGCTCGTGAAAGCGGGGTGGGGCGACCTGG
>JBDRLK010000559.1:0-2407 GCA_043813155.1 Pseudomonadota bacterium
CCCCTACCCCGTCTTGAAGGTTCAGCCGATCGGGCGGCTGAAGCCGCCCCTACCCGTTCCGGGAGTCTGTTCCATCCCCCATGGCGCGCACCATTTCCAGCAGCTTTTCGCGCCGGTTGAGGGAAGGATTTTCAATAACACTGTCCAGCAGCGATTGCAAGATCTCGCCGACACGCGGCCCGGGGTCGAGGTCGAGCTTTTTCATGATGTCCCGGCCGTCGATGCTCAGGTCCTTGACGGCGAGCGCAACATCTCTTTCGAGCTGTTCGTGAATCCTCGATTTCAGCTCGTTGAGCAGCGACAGCGATTCGCCTATGGTTCCCCTCGCCTTGATGTCCGCCTCGGCGAGCCGGACCAAGTCGTCGAGCAGATCCGCTCCCGTACGCTTGATGAAGCGCCGGACGGCAGCGTCCGTCCATTCGGGCGAATAGTTGATCATGTGGTGCCTGACGAGCCTCGTGACCCGCGTCGTGTCATCCCCTGAAAAACGCATTCGCTCCATCCACTGCTCGACAATTGCTTCACCCGCTTCCTCATGGCCGTAAAATGTCACGCGGCCGTTTTCTTCCGGTTCTGCCGCTTTCCCATCCTCTTTTTTTAACCCAACGCCGGGCTTCCCACAATCGTGCAGAAGAGCGGCCAGCTTTACCTGCCAGGCCGCTCCGGCGCAAAAATCACAGGCCAGGATCGAGTGGTTCCACACGTCATACCTGTGCAGCCCTCCCTGCGCCGTCCCGATCATTCTGCTCATTTCCGGGAATATTGCCTTTATGTAGTTTGCTTTCCGCAGGACCTCCCAGCCGAGCGACGGCCTCTTCGCCTCCGTCATCTTGACGATCTCGTCCCTCTTTCGCTCCGCGCTGACCCTGAGAAAGGATTTCACGGTTTTCTCCATGGCCTCGAAAGTCTCCTGCTCCATCCGGAAACCGAGAACCGCCACGAACCGCGCCCCCCTCAGCGGGCGCAGACCGTCCTCCCTGAACCTCGCCGTCGGTTTCCCAACGGCCCTCAGGATTCTGTGCTTGAGATCCTCCTCCCCTCCGTAAGGGTCTACAAAATGCCCCATGATCGGGTCGAAAGCCATGGCATTGACCGTAAAATCCCTTCTTGCCAGGTCCTCCTCGATGCTTTCCAGGAAGGTCACCCTGTCCGGATGCCTTGCGTCCGAATAGTCGCCCTCCTGCCTGAACGTCGTGACTTCACAGGTGCGATCGTCCACCACTACCATGACCGTCCCGTGGGCGATTCCCGTGGGAACTGTTTTCCTGAAGATTTTCCTTACGTCCCCGGGCCTGGCCGACGTGGCCACGTCCCATTCCAGGTCCATGGGGTTGCGGGCATCGCCCAGCAGCTGGTCGCGCAGCGCTCCACCGACCACGTAGGACTTGAAGCCGGCTTCCTGGATTTTCGCACAGATGTCTTTGATGTATGGGGGGAGAGAAATTTTACAGCTTCCCGCCGTCACTATACCTGCCCCGAGCCACCACTTCCATCACTCTGAGATTGCTTGATCTCGGGCACGGCCTCTTCGGTCGAAAGCCTGCTCGAATCGCGCTGGGCCAGTTTTTCCGTGGACACCTTGAGCTTCGTGAATATGGCCGCAGCCTTGAGGCCGAGCTTCTCGCCTTCCTGGACCCTTCCCTGCTTTGCCAGCATCCGTCCGTAGGACTTGAGCGTTCTAGCAAGCTCGAGCTCGTTTCCGACCTCATCGAAGATCATGATGGCCCGCTTGAAGATTTCCTCGGCCTTCCTGTCATCCTCGTCGCCCCAGCCGCCTTCCGACGTTTCCTCGGCCAGCGACCTCAACGCGATGGCAATCTGCACCTTGCTCCTGAGCTTCTCGAACGTTTCAACAGCGGTCATCAGGTGCTGCCTGGCCTGCTGGTGCTCGCCCATGAGCATGAAGGTCTTGCCCATGGCCCTCTCCGTTTCCCCTATCAGAAGCCTGTCCCCGAGCTCCAGGGCAAAACCATTGGCCTTTTTCAGCGTCTTGATGGCGTCTTCGTGTTTTCCCATCTGGTACTGCGCAACGCCGATATTCGTGAGAAGGTAGGTCTGCCTCAGCCTGTCGTCGATCCTCTTTGCTTCATCGAGGCCCTCGCTCCAGACAATGATGGCCTTTTCGTGCTCTTCCTTGTCCTCGTACACCGTGCCGAGGTTGTTCAGGGACACGATGACTCCCGAGATGTCGCCCACTTCCCTCCTGAGCTTGAGGGACTCGGTGAAATAGCTCAGCGCTTCCTCGTAGTTGCCCGAATCCTGCTTCACAAGGCCGATATTGTTGTAGCTCAGGGCGATGCTTCTTAAATCGCCGAGCCTCTGCCTTATCTGGAGCGCTTCCATCATCTGGTTCAGGGCAAGCGTGTAGCTCCCCTTGAGCCAGTGCACCTTGCCGATGTCGTCGAGG
>JBDRLK010000560.1:0-2559 GCA_043813155.1 Pseudomonadota bacterium
CCTGCTTTTTGCCGTGGTCTGGGACCTTGTCAGGCGAACGCGCTGGGCCATGGCGCGCAGCGTGGGTTTTCTCGTCGTGTACTTTGGCTGCGAATCGATCGGCGTAATGCTGGCCTTCTGTATCTGGATTTTCAGCGGCCGTTTTCTCGGGCTCGGGAAGCGCCGATTTTTAGAATGGACGTATTGGCTTCAGCGCTGGTGGGGAGGGTCGCAGTGCCGCATGGCGTTTCGGCTGTTCGGCCTGCGCATGGCGGTCGATGGTTATGACGACCTGGACATCGGGCCGCTTCTGCTTTTTTTCCACCACGCCAGCGTGGCGGACGCGTCCATGCGGGGGTTGCTGTTCTTGGTGGGCGGGGGGATGCGCATCCGCCACGTCCTCAAGAGCGAGCTTCTCTGGGACCCCGTCCTGGACATCCTGGGCAGCAGGCTCCCGCACTGCTTCGTGCAGCGGGGACTGATCGACAATGAAAAGGAGCTGGCCGGCGTCCGGCGGCTCATGGAAAACCTGGAACCCGACGAGGGCGTGATGATTTTCCCGGAAGGCACGCGGTTCACGCCGGAGAAACGCGAGCGCATCCTGGAGAAGCTGGCCGCGAAAAACGACACGGGCCTGCTGGAAAAGGCCGGGGCGCTGAAAAACGTCCTGCCCCCGCGCCTGGGCGGGTCGCTGGCCCTGCTGGACAAGAACCTGAACGCCTGCGCCGTGTTCTGCGCCCACGTGGGGCTGGAGGCGACAACGAAGATGTGGGACTTTCTCAACGGGTCCCTGGTCAACCGCACCATCCTCGTCAAGCTCTGGAAAGTACCTTTCGACAAGATCCCGAAAACGCGCGAGGCCCGCATCGCGTGGCTCTACGAGAACTGGAACAGGATCGATCAGTGGATCGAGAAGCACAAGAACGCGCACACCCGGCCGGGCGCCGTGCTCCCCGAGCCCAATTTCCATCCCTGATCGATTGGACGCAAGAGCCTTTCATCCTACAGGGTGGTGAAGTACTGGTCGATTTCCCACCTCGTGATCTGGATTCTGTACCTGTCCCATTCGATATACTTGTTTTCGATGAACTTCTCGAAAATGTGATCGCCGAGAACGTCCCGCAGCAGCTCGCTCTTCCTGGCCTCCCTGATGGCCTCGAAAAGATCTTCGGGAAGAATGCCTATGTCGCGGTTGCTTCTCTCGAGGGGGGCCATCTCATAGATGTTCTCTTCAATCGATGATGGAGGCTTCATGCCTTTTTCAACCCCGTCCATGCCCGCTGCGAGCATGGACGCGAAAGCGAGGTAGGGATTGCACACGGGATCGGGACTGCGAAGCTCGATTCTCGACGACCTTTCCCGTCCAATCCTGACCCTCGGCACCCTGACGAGGGCCGAGCGGTTTTTCTGCCCCCAGGAAATATACACGGGCGCCTCGTATCCCGGCACGAGACGCTTGTAGCTGTTCGTGAACTGGTTCAGGACGAGCGTGATGCACTTGACGTGATTCAGGATGCCGGCGAGGTAGGCATAGGCGAAGGGCGAGAGATTGTAATCATCGTCCTTCGCAAAAAACAGGTTCTCGTCGTCCCTGAAAATAGACTGGTGCAGGTGCATGCCCGACCCGTTGATGCCGGCCACGGGCTTGGGCATGAAGGTCGCGTGAGCTTCATGCTCCCTGGCTATTTCCTTGACGATGAACCTGGCCGATAAAACCCGGTCCGCCATTCTCAGGGCCTCGTCGTAATGGAGGTCGATCTCGTGCTGGCTGGGGGCCACCTCGTGGTGGGCGAATTCGCACTCGATGCCCATTTCCTCAAGGGCTTTCAGCGTCCTCTGCCTGAGGAAGGTGCCCCGGTTCATGATGGAAGCGTCAAAGTAACCGGTCCTGTCGAAAAACTTTTCGGGATCGGGGCCGTCGAAGTAAAAATACTCCATCTCGGTCCCGACGTACATGGTATAGCCCGACTTCCGGATCCTGTCCAACTGCCTCCTCAAAACGCCCCTGGGATCGCCGGGATAGGGCTCGCCGTCCGGCATCTGGAGGTCGCAGAACATCCTTGCCTCCCTCGACCCGCTGTTCCTGTCCGCCGCGGGCAGCCAGGCGAAGGTGTCCAGATCCGGGATGGCCATCAGGTCGCTCTCCTGTATCCTGGCAAACCCCTCGATGCTCGAGCCGTCGAACCCGGCCCCGTCAACGATCGTCCTCTCGATTTCCCTCGGCGTGAGCGCCACGCCCTTGAGCTGGCCCAGAATATCCACGAACCACAGCCAGATGATGTCGGCTTTCCCGTCGTGAATGTTTTTCAGTATTTCCTCTTTTTTCCGATCTTTCGACATGATGACTCCTTTTTCCAACTGAAGCCGGCAGGCCCCCTTTCCCGATCCTGCTCATCATGAACTCCGGCCCCGCGGCTGTCAAGAGAACCTTGCAGGTGAAACTTTCCGGAAAAATCAGTTTCTATCGATTGGACTTAGGGCTCGCGAAAAAATAACTTCCCACTTCTGGACGCCGATCCATCCCGGCTGGCTGCGTTGCTGCACCCCGTCACTCGTCGACATAGAACGACTATGCCTCCG
>JBDRLK010000561.1:0-6683 GCA_043813155.1 Pseudomonadota bacterium
CGCCCGCAGCGCCCGATGGAGGCGTAGCAGGGCTACATCGACGAGGGCGCGAGGACGTAAGCCGCGAGGCGGCCCACAGGCGCGGCCGCAGTAGAGTGGTGGTCCCTGATTTGCGGGGCGCTGTACTTAGGGATTGGACACGGGGTAGCCCTTGAGGAGCATCTCCTGCCCGGTCATGCCGGCCTGCTTCACGACCTCGGGCATGACCTTGATGTCGGCCCCGGTCCTGAACGCGATGCCCATGCCGTCCGACGGGCGGCAGTCGATCTCGTGGGTCTTCTTCCCCTGCTTGATGGCGAGGGTCCCGATGTAGGTGTTGTCCTTGAGAGAGGAGACCGTGAGGGACATGACCTCGCCCCCAAGCTCCGAGACGATGCTCGCTATCAGGTCGTGGGTCATGGGCCTGACGGGCCTCTGGCGCGCGATGGCGCTGTCAATGGCCTTGCCTTCCGCGCTTCCGATGAAAATGGGAAGGTAGGTGTCGCCGGCCTTGTTTCTGAGCACTGTCAAATACCCGCCTCCGGCGATGGGCCCGTTGGAATCCAGCATATAGAACTCGGCATTTTCCTCCGCCTTGTCCTTGCCTTTCTTCTTTTTCACCTGATTTCCGGCTTTTTCCTTGTCCTTGCCGCCCTTTTTCGCCCCTTCCTTCTGGGCCAGAACCGTGAGGCTCATGGCCAGAACAAGCAGCGCGGCCAGCGCCGGAAATGCTGTATGTTTTTTCATTGTCCGTCCCTCACATTCTTGCGTTTCTGATTCTCGCTATCATCGTATCCGACATGGGCATGCCGGATTGGCGCAGATCCCTCACGGCAGCCTCCCTGTCATAGTCTAATCTGAAAACCCGCGCTTTCAATGTTTTATTCTCTATCTCCATGAGCACCCACGAAGGCTGCGGCGTTCCGTCGAAAGGCATGGACGCGGAGCCGCAGTTGATAAGCGTTGTCCTTCCATTCTTCCTGACAAAGGGAACGTGGGTATGGCCGCACATGAAGATGTCGCAGCCCGCGTCCTCGAGGGCCTGCATGAGGTCCGTTAAGTCGCTTGCCGGCAGGATGCGCTGCATGTCGGAGTCGAGGCCCCCGTGCCTGATGAACGTTCGCAGTCCCTCGATGCCGAGGTCCAGCGACGCCGGGTACTGCTGCAGGTAGCTTTCAGCTCTCGGGCCGAGCCGCTCGAGCGTCCAGAGCAGGGCCGGCTGCATTTGGTTGATGACTTTCTCCTCGAACCCGGTCTGTCCGCTGCTGATCAGCTGCATCCACCTGTCCGTATTGCCCCTGATGATCTGGATGTTGCCGAACGACTGGAGAAGGTCCAGGACCTCGACGGGTCTCGGCCCCAGGGCCAGGAGGTCGCCGCAGCAGATCATGGATTCAACGGATTTGTCTTTCATGTCGGCGAGCACGGCTTCCAGTGAGATGAGGTTCCCGTGGAGGTCCGACATGGCGCCGATAAGCATTATCTTCCTCCTCCGGCGCAGGCGCACGCACAGGCACAGCCGGCGCACGCGCAGGCGCATCCGGAACCCCCCCCGCCGCCGCCCCCGCTGCGCGCCGACGTGAGGATGTCCGATGTGAGCTTGTCCAGCCCCGAAAGATCGATTCCCTTTGACTCGAGGCCCGGAAAACCGACGGAATCGACAAGGGACTTGCCTATGGTTTCAAATTTTCCCGCGATCGATTTGGTCACGTCGAGAACACTGACATCGGGAACACCGGCGCCGCCGCCTACCGTTCCGTCAAGGCCGCCCCCTGTCAGTCCGCCGCTTCCCGGGGGGACCGCAAAGCCCCTGCCCAGCCAGACGGGGCTGTAGCCCGGCCCCAGGTCGATGCCCTCCCACTGCTGCTTGAAATCGGGATCGAGCATCATCCAGTCAAGGGACGCGTCGAATATCTCCGGCCGCAGGGATGCGATTCCCCGCCGCGCCTCCGACCATGCCCTTTTCGTGATCTTGTCATAATACGCTTTTGTTCCGTCGATGTCGAATCCCGTGACCTTGTCGGCCACGTTTCGCCGCAGCTTCTCGATCGTCGTGTCGAGCTTCACCTGCGCGAGCTTCGCCGCGCCGGTTTCATCGGCGGCCGCGTCGATTTCCAGCATGGCTTCCTTTTCATATGCCCTCAGCGGGATGTGCTTTGCTTTTGCAATGTCTATGGCGGCCTGAAACGTTCCGCCCGCGAGCTGAACCGCGAACGGCTTTTCGGCGATGATTTTCGCGAGACCCTTTTTCACCATGCCGAAGAACATGATCGTGAGAACTTTGGGCGCGGGCAGGCCGAGCAGGGCGGCGGCTTCCACGGCCGTCAGGCCGCGCTTGACGCCCCCGCCGGGCACGCTCACGACGGCGCGGATGTAGTCATGCCCCTTTTTTCCGCGCTGCACCCTGATGCCGATGACAAGGGCGGCGATGCTGACGGGAAGAATGACGATGTTGCTTGCCGGAAAGCCGTAGAGCAGGAAGCCGAGCCCGGCGGCGAGAAGGGCCCAGAGCGTGCAGCCGGTTTTATTCGTGATCAGGAAGAACCCGATGGAAAAGAGCAGCATGGCCGCGCCGCCCAATACGATCCTGGCGCCCGCGGAGTTTTTAAACCACGTCCAGGCCAGGCCGAAGACGGTTACGGTGATGACCTTGTCGACGAGCCTCTTGGGGAAGGAAAGGCCGAACAGGCGGGGGCCGGTCATTTCGTAGACCGGCCTGTTCCAGACCGCCATGGCCCTGCCCGTGTTCTCGTATTCCCCCACCATGTCGAAGGGCTCGTCGTGCCACTTGATCTCGTCCTTTTTCGCCGTGCCGGGCATGATGAAGCGGATCTGCATGTTCGTGGTGCCCGAGACAAGCTCCGGGCCGAACCAAGTGGGCGTGAACCTGAAGCTGGCATAAGCCTCGTCGGTCGTGTCCTGGTAGATCATGTTCCTGTTTACGCACGAAGCCGTAAAGAGAGCCCGGCCGCGGTCCTTCTTTTTTCCCCCCTTGAGCCCGTAGCCGTCCGGCAGCGCTTTTTCGATAACGTCGTCCATGAAGCGGGCCGACGAAATGGGCCTGTCCAGGTGGACCTCGATGCCGGTGTCGATGTACTCGGATTTTCGAATGTCGCTCAGCGGCTCGCCGTCGAGCGCCGCGCTGCAGGTCGAAAGATCGTAATCTTCCGTCGGCATGCCGATATCCACGACATCGATGGGCATGCCGATGTTTTCGAAGAGCAGCTCGTAGTCGATTTCCACGGACCCGTCCTTGAAGATCTCCACGGTGACCGTGGCTTCCGCTACCCTGAAATTGTAGGACTGGGCGGAGGAGCTGTCGGCGATCGAGAGGATCGCGATAAAAATACCGACGGCCGCAGCGCCGGCCCCGGGCCTGATATGCTTACAGTGCGGCATACCCGTGCTTCTTCCCTGTGGTTGCCGCGGTCCCGTACGCTCCGGGGCAGCGGCGAAGCTCGAGGTCGAAATCCTCCTGCAGCGGGCAGCCGCCGCGGCACAGCCCGGCATCCGGGCAGTCGCCGCAGGCGTAGATCCCGGAGCGCCACGATCGTACCCTGCTGAAAACCGGGCCATTACGGATGTCCTCCCAGTCATCCGCAAGAATGTCGCCGGCAGGCACGAAGAAGCTCTGGCAGGGAAGGACTTTTCCGGACGGGTCGATGGCGATGGAGCCGCTCGCGGCCGAGCAGCGCTTGACGCCGAGATCCAGCTCGAAAGGGTTGAACATGCAGTAGGGCGTGGGGGAGTACCACAGGAAACGGGCTCCGCCCGCCCGGGCGCCCAGCTGCATGTCCTCCACCACCTGCGGCAGCCAGGCGCAGGGCACGGCATCAATGCCGTTCGCCCTCGCTTTGCCTGTCGCGATGATCGTGTTGGCCGCGACGCTTTTTACTCCCAGGGAGGCGGAAAAAGCCGCGGTGAGGGCGGCCGTGTCGAGGTTCGCGCGCGTCAGGGTCGTGTTGGTGACAACGACCATTCCCTCGGCCACACAGCTTTTAATGCCTTCGACTGTTTCGTGCCACGCGCGCCGGCCCGTCATTTCGTTGTGCACGGCTTCGCTGCCGGATTCGAGGGTTATCTGCACGTAATCCAGCCCCGCGTCTTTCAGGGAGGCGGCATAGTCCCTGTCGCAAAACCGGCGGCCGCCGGTGAGCACTCCCGTGATGAGCCCGAGACCGGAGGCAAAGCTCACGAGCTCGGCCAGACATCTCATCAGTGTCGGCTCGCCGCCGGTGAAGCACAGGTATGGAACACCGATGTCGGCGAGCCTGGCGATGATCTGTTTCCATGTCTCCGCGTCGAGTCCCGGAGGATTGTTCTCGCTGCCGGCATAGCAGTGAGAGCAGCGGTTGGGGCAGCTGTAGGTGAGGGCGAGATCCGCCCTGAAAGGGTACCCCGGGTCGAGAACCTCGTCATAGCTCGATTTCGTGAATGTCTTTTCCCGACCGCCGGGCGAAAATGCGCACGGCTCGCTGCCCGTGACGAGATGGCCCAGGAGCTTTTTCATGGATGCAATGTCCTCGCCCAGGACCGCGGCGTCAATCCTTCTGAAATGTCTTGAAACGATTTTTTTTATTTCCGCCGCGCGCCGGCCCTGCATCAGAAGATCCGTTATAAAGGCTGCTTCGTGATTCAGGGTGTAAACGCTGACCCCGTCGGCGATGAGAAATGCCTTCTTTTCCTCAAATCTCAGGTGCAGATGCCTGCCGCCCATCCTGCAGGATCGAAGCCGGCTAGTCCGGCCGAAGCGGTCTACCATTTCGGCTCCTCTTCCATCTGGTACGCGGCGGAGCAATAGGGGCAGACAATGAAAACCACGCCTGCCTGTATCGAGATATCCTCTTTCCTGAGATCGGCGCTGCAGGAACGGCACGTGAGATTTTCGAGGGAGATGTCCCCCGTGAGCTCGATTTTTTCCGTGACCTGCACTTCCTTGACTTGGGGCTGCATGCGGGAGGCGAAAATAAAGGCGATGCCCGCCACGAAGAGAATGACCCCCACGGCAATCCGGCCGACCATGATCGGATAGGAGCCGGCAAAAATGAAAATGAGGCCGAGCAGCAAAAGGACCGCGGCCAGCATATAGAACATAATTTTCATTTTATTCTTGATGTAACAAAAGTATCGGGATATTACAATGATTCACAGGAAGAAAGGAAGGGGTTTGGATTTGGAGCGTTTGAGCACGGCGACCCCTTCCACCCCCGCAGCCGATCGAACTGGAGGAGCGCATGAAAATCGTTGAATCGGATCGCATGGGTCAGATACCTGCCTATGCATTTGACGAAATAAGGAAAAGAGTCGCGGACCTGAAGTCCAGGGGCATTGACGTGGTTGACCTGGGCGTGGGAGACCCTGCAAGGCCCACATCGGAGAACGTGAGGAAGCGGTGCTGCAGGGCCGTGGACAGGTACGCCGATGCCGGTTACCCGCCCTACAGGGGGATCGAGCCGTTTCTCCTGGCAGCCAGGCACCGCATGATCATTGATTTCGACATGGACGATCTTGATGCGGACAAGGAAATCATTGCCACGATAGGCTCCAAGGAGGCCGTGTTTCATTTTCCAGCCGGCCTGATCAACCCGGGCGATTTTGCCCTTATTCCCTCTCCCGGCTATCCTCCGTACACAACGGGAACCATCTTCGCCGGGGGGAAGCCGCTTTTCTATCCCCTGGACCGCGAAAACGGGTTTCTTCCTGATCTCGATTATATCCGCAACGCGATCGATAACCCGCCGGCCGGCGGCAGGGTGAAGGTCATGTGGGTATGCTATCCCAATGCGCCCACGGGAAGGGTCGCGACGCTGAGCTTTTATTATGACCTGCTGGAAATTCTCGAGGGCCGCGGCGTGGTTCTGGCGAGCGACGAGGCGTACTGCGATTTTATCTATGAAGGCGAGAAGGCATCGCCGCTGCAGGCCACGAAGAAAGGCGTTATCGCGTTCTATTCGCTGTCCAAGCGCAGCAACATGACGGGATACAGGGTCGGCTGGGCGGCCGGCGACAGGCGGCTCGTCAATATCCTTCTGAGGCTGAAAACCAACATGGATTCCGGCACGCCCCGGTTTATCCAGGAAGCCGCCCTGAGGGCGCTGGCCGAGGACGAGTTCACCTCATACATGAAAGAGGAGTACAGGGACATGAGGGACGAGCTCGCGGACGCGTTTGTCGCGGCCGGGCTCGAAAAGTGCGTACCGGAAGGCTCGATCTATGTCTGGCAGCGTGTGCCGGAGGGCATGAGCTCAGAGCAGTTTGCCTCGGAGCTGCTTCACGAGGACATAGGCGTGGTGGGGATTCCGGGCAACCTCATCGCCAACCCTGTTGACGACGGCAGGAATCCGGGGGAGGGCTATGTCCGGTTTTCCCTGACCTGTCTTCCCGAGAGAATGAGCATGGCCTGCGAGCGAATCCGCCAGTTCCTGTAGGGGGCCGGAGCTTGCATTCTGCATTTTCCGGGCATTTGCTGCGAAAAATTTTCATACCTTGAACCTTGCCATGAAAAAAGCTTATACATTACCTGGTCAACAAACAACATGCAGGTTCCGACCCCTTGAGGAGCCGGGGAAAAAATGAAGAGAAGAACAAGTTTCATTGAAGGGAAAATGCACAGCTGGAAGGATGCGAAGAGGAGGGATTTTCGCTCCAGGATGCTGGTCACGGGGGCGGCGCTGCTTGCGGGCGCCGGCATGTACCTGAGCGAC
>JBDRLK010000562.1:0-3422 GCA_043813155.1 Pseudomonadota bacterium
GGTTGTTCCTGCAGAGCCTTGAATGCATTCAATTGGGCACGCCGAGGGCGTGCAGCTACATAGCCGGGTCGTGTGGGCGCGCCGGGGGCGAGCAGCTACAGCATCTTCTTCAATTCCTCTTCGCTGATGACTTTTGTGGAATGCTTTTTCGCCTTGGAGATTTTCGAGGCCCCGACCTTTTCGCCGGCCACGAGATAAGTGGTTCCCTTCTTGATGGACGTGTGAATTTCACCGCCGGCAGCGCGTATCATGGCGTGGATCGTTTCCCTGGGCAGGCTCAGGACGCCGGTGACGCAGAAGCTGGCAGCGCTGAGCGGGCCCTCGACCTTTTCTTTTTCACGCGCGGCCACGGCCGTGGTTTCGATTCCAGCGGCAACGAGCTTTTCCAGGAGGCGGCGGTTATCGGCGTCATCGAGAAAATCCCTGACCGACGCGGCGATCACGGGGCCTATGCCGTCGATGTCCGAAAGGGCCGCCTCGATATTTTCCGTGTCCCCGGCCAGGAGGCCGGGCAGGTGGGGATAGATTTGGGCGATCTTTTTTGCCGCGACCTCGCCCACGTGCCCGATTCCCAGGGACAGGATGAGCCTGTCGAAGGCGCGGCCCTTCCTGCTGGCGGCAATGGCCTCGATGACGTTGGAAGCGCTTTTCTCGGCCATGCGCTCCAGGGGGACCAGGTCATCCTTTTTCAGGCCGTAGAGGTCGGCAACGTCCCTGACAAGCCCGGCGCCGGTAAGCTGCGAGATGAGCGAGGGCCCGAGGTTGGCGATGTCCATGGCCCCCCTTCTTGCAAAGTAGTGGATCTTCGCCTTGACCTGCTCGCCGCAGGCCCGGTTCGGACAGCGCACCGCAACCTCTCCCTCTTTCCTCACGATCGGTGCGGCGCAGTGAGGGCAGGCGTCCGGCATGGCCCATTTCTTTTCCGTGCCTTTCCGCTCGTCGTGCAGGGCCCTGAGCACGTAGGGGATGATCTCGCCCGCCTTCTCCACCTCCACGAGGTCGCCGATCCTTATGTCCTTTTCCTCGATCAGGTCCGCGTTGTGAAGCGACGCGTGGGTCACCGTCGTGCCGCTGAGGTGAACGGGCTCGAGCTCGGCAACCGGGGTGAGAATGCCCGTCCTGCCCATGCCCAGCTGAATATCGACGATTCGCGTGAGCGCTTTTTCCGCTTCGTACTTGAAGGCCACGGCCCATCGAGGAAAACGCGCCGTCTCGCCGAGAATGCTCCTTTGCCTGTAAGCGTCGACCTTGATCACCGCGCCGTCGATCTGGTAGGTCAGGCTGCCTTTTTCCTTTTCCAGCGCTTCGATCGCTTTCAGGACATCGTCGAAGCCGGCGCAGGGTATGTGCTTTCCGTGCATGGGAAGGCCGAGCGATCCGAGCCACTCCAGGGCCAGCGCGTGGCGCTCGAACCTTTTTTCGCCCTCCACCAGGTCCCACACGTAGAGCCGCAGGGGCCGGGCGGCCACGACGCGCGCGTCGAGTATTCTCAGGGACCCGGCCGCCGCGTTGCGCGGGTTGGCGAAGAGCTCCTCGCCAGCCTCTTCTCTCTGCCTGTTGACCTGCTCGAAATCCCGCTTGTGGATGAACACCTCTCCCCTGACGATCACTTCCCCCTTTTCCTCGATCCCCAGGGGGATCATGCGGATCGTCCTGGCGTTTTCCGTCACGTCCTCGCCCACGGTCCCGTCGCCCCTCGTGGTCGCAAGCGCGAGCCGGCCGTCGCGATAGGTCAGCTCGAGGCTCACGCCGTCGATCTTGGGCTCCACCACGTAGGCCGGGCCGCCGGCCGAAGAGGGCAGGCCTTCGGTCACGCGCCTGTGAAATTCCTTCAGATCGTCCCTGTCGTAGGTGTTGTCCAGGCTCCCCATCTTGATCGCCCGCGTGACCTTCTTTAGATCGCTCTTCGGCTCAGGGGCAACGCGCCGGGTGGGCGAATCGCTCCTGATCCAGCCGGGATGCCTTTCTTCGATGTCCAGGAGCTTTTTATAAAGCGCGTCGTATTCCCTGTCGGAAATCTGCGGGCTGTCGAGCACATAGTAGCGGTAAGCATGCCCGCTTACCTGCCTGACGAGCCTGTCGTACTGCCTTTTCTCTTTTTCGTCCGTCAGCGAGCCCATGAAAGCACCTGTTTGCCGGGGAGTCTTTTATTAATACCATATCCACGATAAAATGAAACAGGATCGGGCAAGATACGCTTGCGCAGGCCTTGTTCATCCATTAAACTGATGACGGACATTCTTGCAATATCCGCGGGGGGCGGCCACACCTGCGCGCTCAACAACAGGGGAGCGCTTCTGTGCTGGGGCGACAACGCGTACGGCCAGCTTGGAGACGGATCGACGGACGACAGCCCGCTGCCCGTCATTGGCGCCGAGCTGACATCCGGGATCCACGCGGTCTCGGCCGGTGAAACGCATACCTGCGCCATCATCAATATTTCGGGGCAGGTCGTGTGCTGGGGCAGAAACAACATGGGCCAGGTGGGCAACGGGGACACCGACCCCCACTACACCACGCCGCAGGGCGTCGACAACCTGGAGGGCGCGCCCGACGAGCCCAAGGCAACGGCCCTATCGGCCGGGGCCGGGCATACGTGCGTGATTCTCGAAACAGGCTATGTCAGGTGCTGGGGTTCCAATGATTACGGCCAGCTCGGAGACAACACCATCACGACAAGGCGCGCGGCCACGGACCTCACCTGCCCTGATTCATCAGATTAAAATTTCTTTTCATACCATATTTTTTTCCGCCGGTCATTTTCCTGCAGGAGTCTGGAGAATGACGATCGTGTAGCCTGCCGCGGCGTTTTCGTATCGGATCGCGGAAGCTCTCAGGAACGGGTGGACCGTCGGGGGAATTGAAGAATAATACCTGGCTTTTGCGACCGTCTCCTTCTCTTTCTTCCTGAACAGGGTTTTGACGGTGACGAATTCCTTTTCCATATAGGCGCTCAGGGCGTCCTCGGGAAGATCGGGATCGTTGCAGCGGTTGTATTTCCTTATGTCGTCTTTCGACCAGAGGGCGACGACCCTCCATATATCGACGGCAATGTTGCGCAGGTCGAAAGGGACCTGGGACGCGACGGCGCTGCCGGCAGGAGAGATTTTCAGCTTGAAGCCGTCCCACGTAACCGTGAAGATGCTTACGCCGATTTCATTCTCGGCCTTGAGCACAAAGTTGTCCGTGTTTCCCGCGAAGCGGCCCCTGATCACGTAATCTTCACCCTGGTACGTGATTTTCACGAGGTGGACGGCTTCGAATATTTCCAGGGGAGAAGAGTCGGCCTGCTTTTTTCCCGTGCAGGGGCATGCCGCAAGCGCCAGCGAGGACAGCAGCAGCGCGGCCTTTGCGGCGGTGATTTCCGGAAAGCCCTTCATGCTTTCTTTTTCATCACGGTTCATTACCTGTAGTGCGGCCCT
>JBDRLK010000563.1:0-3725 GCA_043813155.1 Pseudomonadota bacterium
GTAGGAGGCATGGAAGCCTCCCTCAACCTGGCCAATGCCGGTTACAAGGTTTACCTGGTCGAGAAAGACGGGGCGATCGGCGGCCGCATGGCCCAGCTCGATAAGACGTTTCCCACGAACGACTGTTCCATGTGCATCATCTCGCCCAAGCTCGTGGAGGTGGGCAAGCACACGAACATCGAGATCATCACCTGCGCGGACGTGGAGAAGGTCGAAGGCGAGGAGGGCAAGTTCAAGGTCACGGTCCGCCGCCACGCGCCCTTTGTCGACACGGACAAGTGCACGGGATGCGGCGAGTGCTACGAAGTATGCCCGGTGGAGCTTCCAAACGAGTTCGACGAAAAGCTGGCAAAGCGAAAGGCTGTTTTCAAGCGCTATCCCCAGGCCATTCCCAACACGTCGGTCATCTCGAAGGCGGACCGGGCGCCCTGCACGCTGACCTGCCCGGCGGGCATCAATGTCCAGGGCTACGTGGCCCTGACAGCGGCCGGCAAGTTCGAGGAAGCGTACAATCTCATCAAGGAGCGCAACCCCATCCCCGCCATCTGCGGCAGGGTCTGCTTTCATCCCTGCGAAGCCCGGTGCAACCGCAAGGACATCGACGAGCCCGTGGCCATCAACCCACTCAAGAGGTTCCTGTCCGAGTACATGTGGAAAAAGAAGGAAAACGAAAAGGGAGACGAGGCAGGGCAGAAAGCGCAGGTCAAGGGACCGCTGACACCGCGCCTCTCGCTGGGGCTCAAGCCGGGCGTTGCCATCGTGGGCTCGGGCCCGGCGGGCCTGACGGCCGCCCATGACCTGGCAAAGCAGGGCTACCGCGTGAAAATCTTCGAGGCCATGCCAAAACCCGGCGGCATGCTCTATTACGGCATTCCCGCCTGGCGGCTTCCCAAGGATATTCTTCTCAAGGAGATAAAGGAGATCGAGGACCTGGGCGTGGAGATAGAGACCGGCGTCAGGGTGGGCAAGGACATTGCCTACGGCGATCTTCGCAAGAAGGGGTTCAGGGCCGTCTTTATTGCGGCAGGCGCCCACGCCGACATCCCCATGAAAATCAAGGGCGAGGACAGCGAGCAGGTCCTGTCCGCAGTGGAAATGCTCCGGAAGGTAAACGGCGGCGAAGAGATCAAGCTGAGCGGCAAAGTCATCGTGATCGGCGGCGGCAACGCGGCCTTTGACGCGGCAAGAGCCGCCCTGCGAAAGGGCGGGGACGATGTCACCATTGCCTATCGACGGACGAGGCAGGAGATGCCGGCATCCGAAGAAGAGATCGTGGACGCTGAGGAGGAAGGGATCAGCATCGAGTACCTCACCGCGCCGAAGCAGATCAGGACAAAGGGCGGCAGGGTCGAGGCCGTTACCATGATAAGGATGGAGCTCGGCGAGCCCGACGACAGCGGCAGGCGGCGCCCCGTTCCCGTCGAGGGCAGCGAGTTCGACATGGCGGCGGACTATGTCATCGCGGCCATCGGCCAGAGACCGGACCTGGACAAGGTTGAGATCGACGGAAAGGAGCTGCAGCTCAAGTGGGGCCGCATCGAGGCGGACCCCCTTACGCTGGAAACCAGCATCAAGGGCGTGTTCGCGGGCGGCGACGCGGTCACGGGGCCGGCGTCCGTGGTCCAGGCCATAGGCCAGGGCCACGAGGCGGCCGAGTCCATCAACCGCTTCCTGAAGCTCATGGATTTGCGAAAGGACAGGGAAAAGCCCGAGCGCGAGCCCGCGGGCGTGCCGGTGTACGATAAGTTTTCGAAAAAGGAGAGGCACGAGCCCGCGAAGCTGGCCCCCGGGGAAAGGCGGGGGAGCTTCGACGAGATCGAATCCACGTTCACCGGGGATGAGGCGATCGCCGAGGCGGCCCGGTGCCTGAACTGCGGCCTTTGCTGCGAATGCCTGCAGTGCGTTTCCGCCTGCGAGGCCAAGGCGATCGATCACGCCATGACCGACAGGGTCCTGGACATCGACGTGGGCTCCATCATCCTGGCTCCCGGTTTCGATCTCTTCGACACTGAGCTCAAGGGCGAGTACGGCTACGGCGTCTGCAAGAACGTGGTGACGAGCCTGGAGTTCGAGAGAATCCTGTCGGCCTCGGGCCCATTCACGGGCCACGTGGTCAGGCCCTCGGATCACGAGGAGCCGAAGAAGATAGCATGGATCCAGTGCGTGGGGTCCAGGGACGTTGTGTGCGGCAAGGGCTACTGCTCGTCCGTGTGCTGCATGTACGCTACCAAAGAGGCCATCATGGCCAAGGATCACGTGGACGGCCTGGAAACCACGATCTTCTACAATGACATGCGCACCTACGGCAAGGGCTACGAGCAGTACTACGAGTCCGCCAAGAACAAGTTCGGCGTGAAATACACGCGAGGGATCATCTCGTCCGTCAAGGAGCTGCAGAGGTCCAGGAACCTGGTGCTCAAGCACGTCACCGAGTCCGGCGGCGTGGAGGAGGAGGAGTTCGACATGGTCGTGCTTTCCACCGGGCTCGTGCCCGCGAAAGCGGCCAAAGAGCTGGCCCACAGGCTGGACGTGGAGCTCGACGAGTTCGGCTTCTGCAAGACCGCGTCCCACCGGCCGAACGAGACGTCGCGCAAGGGCGTTTACGTGGCCGGCGTGTTCGCCGCGCCAAAAGACATCCCTGAGACGGTCTCCGAAGCGTGCTGCGCCGCGGCCCTGGCCGCCCGGAACCTTGCCGAGGTCAGGGGTACGCTGGTCAGGGAAAAGATCTACCCGCCCGAGAGGGACATTTCGGCCGAGCAGCCCAGGATCGGTGTTTTCGTCTGCTCCTGCGGAAGCAATATCGCCAGCGTCGTCGACGTGGGAAAGCTGGCCGAATACGCTGCGAAGCTGCCGGGCGTCGTGTATTCAACGAATTACATCTATACCTGCTCGTCCGACAGCCAGAAGAAGATCGTCGACGCGATCAATGACAGCAAGCTCAACCGGGTCGTGGTCGCCTCGTGCACGCCCAGGACGCACGAGCCGCTGTTCCAGGACTGCCTTCGCGAGGCGGGCCTGAACAAGTACCTCTTCGAGATGGCCAACATCAGGGAGCAGTGCTCCTGGGTTCACAAGAAGAGCAGGGACAAGGCCAACACAAAGGCCGAGGACCTTCTCAGGATGGCGGTCCACGGGGCGGCGAGGCTCGAGCCGCTGTCCGACATTCCCATGAAGATCATTCAGAAGGCTCTCGTGATCGGGGGAGGCCTTTCGGGCATGATCTCAGCGCTGAACCTCTCCGCCCAGGGTTTTGAAACGTTTCTCGTGGAAAAGGAGGCAGAGCTGGGAGGCACGCTGGCCAGGGTCAAGTTCGAGCTGGACGGCTCCGACCCGCAGAAGCTCCTGGCCGACCTGGTCGAGCGCGTGGAGAAGGACCCGAAGATCAAGGTCTACACGGGCAGCAGGATCGCCGAGTTTTCAGGCCACAGGGGAAAATTCAAGACCACCGTGGCCACGAACGGAAGCAAGGAAGTGCTGGAGCACGGCATCACGCTGGTTGCCACGGGCGGCATGGAGCACAAGCCGGACGAGTACCTGTACGGAAAGAGCGGCAGCGTCATGACGCAGCTCGAGTTCGAGGAGCTCATGGCCGCGGACGAGGGCTCGAAGAAGCTGGGCAAGGCCGGCAGCGTGGTCATGATCCAGTGCGTCGGCTCGAGGGAGCCGGATCACCCGTACTGCAGCAGGGTGTGCTGCCAGCAGGCCGTGAAGAACGCCATCCAGGC
>JBDRLK010000564.1:0-10117 GCA_043813155.1 Pseudomonadota bacterium
CGTCGAGCTGCGCAGAAAACGCCCCCTCCCTGAACCCCAGGACCCTGTCGTCGAAGCCGGCCGGCCCGGCGCTTAAACCGGGCCCCTTTCGGCCCCATGATTTCAGGTGGCAGCCGCAACCTTCAGGTAGCGCTGTCCACGACATCATTTCGCAGGCTGAAGCCTGCGCCTGCTGGAGCTTTGCGCAGGGACCGGTTCCGTTTTTTCCGTGGAAACGAGTACGGGCTTCCATTTTCAGCATTTATTGAATATCATGAAGAAAATTGGAGGTAATCCATGAAGAAAGCGGCGATTGCTGCATTGGCCGTATTTATGGCCTCATGCGCGACACAGTTCAAGGTAGAGGAGGACGGGGACGGCGGGACGGATGTGCTCGATGACATGGCGCTGGACCGCGACCAGGTGGACAGCGTGGATGGTCAGCCGCCTGATGGGGTCGACGGCGCAGAGGATGCGCCGGAGGCCGCAGATGACATGGCAGACGATGCAATGGATGATGGTGCCGGGGACGCGCCGGAGGACGGGCCGGAGCCCGAGTGCGAGGAGGACAAGGACTGCGGCGATATCTGCGAAGGCTGGACCTGCAATGATGATGCCATGTGTGAGAAAGACGCGACCAGGGAAAACGGCGCGCCCTGCGGAGAATCGCCGAGAAAGATTTGCCTTGACGGAAGCTGCAGGGTTTCGACATGCGACGACGGGTACGTGGACCCGGGGAACGGCGAGCAGTGCGAGGGAAGCGCCGCGCAGGCATGCGAGCTGGACTGCGGCGCTGACGGCGAGCAGGAATGCGATGAATGCAAATGGGGCGACTGCATGCCGCCCGAGGAGCAGTGCAACGGCCGCGACGATGACTGCGACACGGTCTGCGACGAGGGCCCCGGCCGGGAGTGCTGCCGCGGCGACACGCAGGCTTGCACGACAGATCACGGTGTTGCAGGCACGCTGCACTGCAACGTCGGCTGCCGATGGGATGAGCACTGCTGCGGCGACACGGATCCCTGCAACGGGTACGACGACGACTGCGACGACATGTGCGATGAGGGGTATGAATGCTGCCAGGGCACGACCGCGACGTGCGCCATGGGGGAATGCCCGGGCCTGTTCACGTGCTCGGACTCATGCGATGAATGGTCCGAGTGCGAGATGTCCGGCGCGGCGCCGGCCAACGACACGTGCTCGTCAAGCGCAACGATCGCAAGGAGCGGAACCTACCTGGGCACGACCTGCGGGGCGCATCACGACACGCTGCCCACGCTCTGCGGCTCCGCCAACGAGGTTGCCGATGTCATTTACCTGTTGAACCTGGACGTGGACTCCCGGGTCATCATCGACACGTTCGGTACGACCTGGGACACCATTCTCTATATTTCTACCGAATGCCCGACAACCGAGGCGTCCGTGGTCGCATGCAATGACGACTATATGTTCACCTTCCGGTCGCGGCTCGATGTGACGCTGATGGCCGGGACCTATTACCTGGTTGTCGACGGGTTTCAGGTGGAGTCCGTGGGACCCTTTGTCCTGAACGTGGATATTTCCTCCTCCCCGCCCGCCGCCGCTCCCGGCAACGACCAGTGCAGCGGCGCCATCGACATGATGGAAACAGGCCGGATGTATTTTTCAGGCTCCACCGCTGCGGCGTCCAACAGCAGCACCATGTGCGGCGCAGCGGGGCGGGACGTGTGGTACACCTTCACGCTCACGCAGACGGAAGTCGTGTATCTCGACCTTCTCGACAACCAGAGCTGGAACGCCGTGATCGCGCTCAGGTCCGGCGGCTGCTCGGGCTCCGGGACGTGCCACGACAACGCGTGCTCGACGCAGCGGCCCCAGGTCGCAACGACCCTCGACGCCGGCACCTACTACGTGGTCGTTGACGGCATGGCGGGCGAGCACAGGGGCCCATACCTCCTGCGCTTCCAGCACACGCCGTGCCTGGAAGGGGAGCCCATCAACGTTCCGGGAAGCGTAACAGGCGATACGAGCGGCACAGAAGACAATAACGACCCGTCCACGGCCTGCGCCGACGGCGGCGGGCCGGATGACGTGTTTTACTTCACACTGTGTCCGGGTGAGAACGGGAATTGGGCCTTTGACGTCTGCGACACCCGCTTATGGAACAGCGTGCTTTATGTACACACGATGCACAATGAGTTTAATGATCCCGGCGTGAATTATTGCGGCTCCTATGAAGCCGGATGCAATGATGACAGCTGCGGAACAGCCGGCAACCGGTCCTCTTTCACGACGAGCCTGGGGGCTCCGGCCCTGTACTTCGTGATTGTCGACGGCACGGGAACTCTCACCAACGGGCAATACGAGCTTACGATATCAGGTCCCTGATGCGCTCGACATCCAGCGGGAGGCAAAACCCTGGAATGTCCCCCCCCCAGCGCCATGATGCTTCGACGGCGGCCCGCCGCCTCTGCGCGGGCCATGAGGGCTCATGCCCGGCCGCTTCGATGGGCGACCAGCCCGCGGCCTGCTGCGCGGACTGGCGCGTTCCTGGGGTATTTCAGGTAGGGGATGATGGCGTCGTTCTTGCTGCCGCTTGTTCCGTCATAGGTGATGGACACCACGGGCACGCCCGTGTTCTTCTCGATTTCCTTTGCCATGGCTTCCGTGATCAGCGACGGGCAGCAGAAAGCGGGGTTTGTCTGCACGAAGAGCGCCACGTCGGGGTGGTGTTTTTTGATGTAGTAGACTTTCAGTATGTTGTCCAGCGATTCGCCCGTGTGCTCGGTCCTGATATTGTACGGGGTGAGGATTTTTTCCATTGGCTCGTCGAACTCGGGCATGGGTTCGCCCAGGATCTTTTCGAAATACCTGTAAAGCAGCTTTTCAGAGCTCTCCATGGCCATCAGCAGGGCCTTTGATGAAATGACCTCGAAAAACTTTCTCTCGTTGAGCCATTTTCGAAAATAGGCTCCCGAGATCATCCTGGCGTAATAATTGTAGGGCGTGGTGATGACCTCCCCGCCGTGGTCCTCGATGAAATGGATCAGGTCCTGGTTGAAGACGTCATTGTCGCGGGCGTACATGTCCCCGAAGACGGCCACCTTCGGCCTGTTTCTTTCCGTTGTTTCAATGGCTGCGAAGAGCTCGGTTACCTCGCGCACGGCTTCTTCCTTTGACAGGTTCCCGAGAAAACAGTCGGAGAAGATCTCGATGCCCTGCACGATGACGCTGTCGGTCGTCCCCTTCTTCCTTTCGTACGGCCTGATCCTGCACGCCACCTTCCGCGTGAGCCCCCCGAACATGTGCGTGAAGTAGGCGTTCATGGTCGTTCGCAGGGAAAGGTCGGCGTGAGATATCTTTCCCACGTAGACGCCGGCTTTTTCCATTCCCCGGCCGTGCATTTCCAGGAGGGTCTTGATGTGGTAGGGATAGAGCTTGATGTTGCAGGATATGGTCGAGCGCAGCATCCACAGGGCGGTTTTCGCCGGGTCCAGGTCCTGTTTTTCGATGGTGTCGATGAACGATTGGGCGATGATGTTGAGCGGGATGCACTGGCCCGTGTTCTGCCTCAGGCTTCTCTGGATCGAGTCCTCGCTTTCCTCGAGCAGCCTGGCGTCGATCCCGTCCCCTCTCAGGTTGGCCGCGATGAGACGGCACGTGAGGGGGTCCCAGTTCGGAATCAGGAGAGTTTTATCGTCAACGCTCTTCTCCGTGCGCACGAAGATGGGCGGTTTGCCGGCGTCGTCTTTTTCAGGCTTGCGGTCGCGCGTCAGGTGGTTGCGGAAGGACCGGACGGCCGCCTCGATCCTCGTCTCGTACCCCACGCTCGAGTCGTGCTCGTCCAGCTGGAGGATGAGATAGGGCTTGCCCAGCGAGTCGAGGATTTTCTTGAAATAGTCGATGATGAACGAGTCGGGAGCGCACTTGAAGGACGTTACAAGCACGGGGAAGAGGTTGTCGTGCTTTCCCGTCACGTACGCGGCCTCGAGTGTTCGCGAGGCATAGAGCCAGTGCAGCTCCTCGAGGAGAGGCTCGATCTCCTTCACGTCCCCGGGCCCGTAGGTCAGCATGTCCTGGTAGAAAGTCTTGATTCCCATGGACGCGAAAATTCCGGGGATCGCGTTGTTCATGGCGGGGGAGAGCACCGTGTAGGGCCTTCCGAGGAGGACAACGCCGACATCCGGGGATTTTTTCAGCTCATCCCGCATCAGGCCCCGCAGCTTGTCCGTGCACGACTTGTGATGCTCGACGGCCTTGTCCCAGGCATCGGAAACCTCCAGGAAGCGCGCGCCGCCTCCCGTGATCGCGTCGATCATCCCGTGGAGCTGGACTTTCGTGTGCAGGCTGCCGTACAGGTAACGGACGAGCGGAGTGAGAAACTTCTTTCCCCTTTTGCCGTCGAAGGCGGAAACGAGGGAGGGGACAAACTGCGTGTAGTAGCAGTACTGCCTCCTTATGTCGCTGCTCTTGCCTTCCTCTTCCTGCTCGAAGTAGAAAGGGAAAAAGACGTAATCGGCCCTGTCCGCAAGGCTCCTTGCGTGCCCGTGAGCGGCCGTGACCGGGGCGCAGAACTCCGCGCCCGCCAGGTTCTTGCCTTTCTTGACCGCGTCCGTTAAACGCTCGCTCGTGACGGTTTTTATGGAAAGCAGGTCGAAAAACTTTTTCCACAGCCCCATGTCCTCCAGCATGTGGAGGGCGGCGGGAATTCCGACCGTCGGCCCTTCCGCCGATATCTTCGTCCGGCCGAAGGAGAAGGCCTTCTTCCTGGCTTTCAAAAGATCGAACCCCGACGTGTTGTTGCTGACGAACTTCTTCGTGTCGTAGTCCCTCCCGCACAAGAACCCGTAGGCCACGGTCACGCTTCCCATGTGGGCAAGCGTGATCTTGCAGTGGTTTGTACACAGCCCGCAGACCTCGGAGCTTGTGGGGATGTGCTTTTTATGCAGGTCGATTCCCCTGAAACGCGTTTTCCCGATGCCTCCCTCGCGCAGCGCGAGAGCCGTCCCGATGGCGCCGGTCAGGTGGCAGTACCTGGACACCAGGATCGGCTTGCCGAGCCTCTGCTCGAAGGCGGCCACAAGGGCCCTGTTCTTCGCCGTGGCGCCCTGGAAGAAAATGGTTTTTCCAATGTTTTTTTCCACGGCAACCTTGGTCAGGTAATTTTCACGCACCGAGTGAAGCACCGAGGCGAGGACCTCGTCAACGGCAAAGCCCTCGCTCAGGCAGTGATTCATGTCCCGCTCCATGAACACGGTGCACCTGTCGCTGGCAATGGGCGAACGCCGCCCTTCCGTGCGGCGGGAATAGTCGGAAAGCGGGCAGCCCAGCTTCCGGGCCTGCTCCTCGATGAAGCTTCCCGTTCCGGCGGCGCACACGTTGTTCATGATGCAGAAGGTCACCATGCCGCTTTTCAGGTTGGTGAATTTCGAGTCCTGTCCGCCTATCTCGATGATCGTGTCCACGTCCGGGTTCAGCTCGTAGGCGGCGCGGGCGTGTGCCGTGATCTCGTCGATGACCAGGTCGGCGCCGATGATTTTTCCCACGAACTTCCTGCCCGACCCCGTCGTGCCCGCGGCGACGATCTTCAGCATGACGCGCTTTTTTCTTTGCAGGTCGCTCAAGGCCTTGAAGATCGCCTGGACGGCCGTGACGGGCCGGCCCGCGGTTCGCGTGTAAAAGCCCGCGATGACGGCGCCCTTGCGGTCCAGGAGCACGGCCTTGGTGCTTATCGAGCCGATGTCGATGCCGAGATAAACCGCGATTGACTTGCGCGCGCCCATCTTTTCGTAAATGTCGACCTCGACGGGATTCCAGGAGCCGCCGCTTTTCGTCCGGAGCTCATACCTCTCGCTGCCGCTGAAATCAGGGTATTCCGAGAGCCTCAGCTCAAGGGGATCGTGATAATATTTTTTTTCCCTGGGCGTGCGGTCGATGAGATCCGAGGGCCCGGCGAGCTCCCTGGTTTCCATGTCCGCCTCAGCCTCATCGGCCAGGTTGAGCGCGGCGCCGATGGCGCCGTACAGATGTGACATTTCGGGAGCGATGATGTCCAGGCCCGTCAGCGAGCCGATGTGCCTGGCCACTGCCTTGTTCCTGGACACGCCGCCGGCAAAGAAAAGCGGCGGGTTGGGCTTTTCGCCGATCAGCAGCGTGTCCACGATGTTTTTAGCCAGGCCGTGGCAAAGGCCGTCGCTGATCTCGGGCAGCGTGTACCCCTCCTGCTGGGCATGGATGAGGTCCGTCTTGGCAAAGACTGCGCAGCGCGACGCGATTTTCAGGATCTGCCCCGTGTTGTCGAAGGCGATCTCGCTGAGCTCCTCGGAACCGGCGAGGTTCAGCCTGAGGGCCTGCTGGTCGAGAAAGCTGCCCGTTCCCGCGGCGCAGGACGTGTTGGCCTTGTAGCTCAAGTAATTGCCGTCGCGATCAAAGAGGATGAGCCCGAATTTTCGCCGCCCACGAGGAGGATCGATCCGACCTTTTCGTGGAAATGCCTTGCCGCCTTTATAACTGAGAGCTGATTGTCATAGCGGCGCTGCGAGTTGACAACGGCCGGCGTCGAGGTCGTTGCCGCCACGGCGCCGATGCGCCCCAGGTTGAATCCGGCCAGGATCTGCTCGAGCGTTTCCGTGATGTTTCCATGGTGAAACCGGTAGGCCGATGCCTTGACGGCCCCCCGGGGGCCGAGTTCCGCCACGGAAACCGACACGGACCCGATATCGATTCCGAGAATATGTGAACGGGCAGCCATTCGTCAATCGTCCTGCGAACCCCTTTTCTAAACCAGGTTAACACAAGAATTCAAGGCCATTTGGCAAATGGCACAAAAGGGGTTTCAGAAACTTTTTTTCCGGTGTAACATGGTTTGTCCATGCACTTCTTCAAGATGAAAGGCGCCTGGGGCGGCATCGAGACCATGGTGTACAATGCCGTTGTCGTCCCGGCGCTCGAGGAGATCTACGACACGCTGCTGGAAGAGTTCATACCGCTCGATTACCTCAAGCCGGGCATGCGCCTTCTCGACTCGGGATGCGGCGGCGGCCATGTGCCGGCCATATTGGCGGAGCGGTTTCCCGAGCTGCAGATAACGGGTATCGACCTCTCGGACCGGATGATCGAAAGGGCCGGGCGGGTCGCGGGCCGCTATTCGAACGTCACGGTGCGGCAGGGAAATGCCCTGGATCTTCCCTTTGAGCCGGAAACGTTCGACATGGCCATATCCCTGGCATCCATCAAGCACTGGCCGGATCAGCTCGGGGGCGTAAAGGAAATGCGGCGCGTGCTCAAGCCAGGAGGCAGATTCATGATCATGGAGGCCGATCGCCTCTGCACGCGCGAGGCTGCTGATAATTTCGTAAAACGATGGCGCTTCACGCTGCGGCCTTCGAGGTTTCTGGCGGTCGAGTATTTCATGAGGTTCGTGGCCGGCCAGGGGCTGACAAAACGCGAGTTGGAGCTTTTGTGCGAGCGCGCGGGGTTCGAGGCTGCGCGGGTCGAGACCCTTGGTGATCTTCCGGCCGTGATCGCGCGCGGCGTGAAGAAGCGCTAGGACGACCCGGCCTTTTTCATCCTCCTGAGAGAACCAATCGGTGTAGCCGCACGCAAGCGCGGCTCCCTCGCTATCGCTCGGGACAAGCTTGGCGTGCCCGTACACGACCTGTGGATCGGGCGGGCCAGGGGCCCGCAGCACCAATAACAATTGAGACCTGGTTAGCCGGCCTTGATCGGGAAGAAAACCGCTCCGGGTAATTTTTCAGGCAGGGGGGGTTGACAAAGCGGGAAAGAGGATGTAAATATACGTATAGGTACAGGTTGATAGAGGTCAACGCTTACGTACGGCTTGGAAAAGATGGTCAGAAAAGTGTACAGCAAAGAAGAATTCATCGAAAAGGTCAACATGGACGAGTCGCGTCTCGATGTTTTCATCAAGGCGCAGATCCTGAAGCCAGCCGGCAAGGTCGACGGGTCGAATCCCTATTTCGATGAATCAAGCGTCGATGTGGTCGAGGCGATCTCGAAGCTGCTCGAGCTGGGATACGACGAGAAAGAGGTCATCAGGATAAGGCAGAAGGTAGGGCTCCCGGGCAAGGCCGCGGTGGACAGTAAAAAAGATAAGACGCTCCTGACCGTTGGAGAGCTCGCCAAAAGGCTCGGGTCGAATCCGAGGACCATCAAGCACTGGGAAGAGAAGGGAATCATCGAACCGGACAGCCATTCCCCGGGCGGCTTCAGGTTGTACGAGGAAAGATTCGTGCAGGTCTGCATGCTCCTCCAGGACCTGCAGAATTTCGGCTATACTCTGGACGAGATAAAAGTCATCGCCGATCTTTTCCGCGACTTCCTGGCCGTTAAAGACAACCTTGGTGTTTTCCCGGCCGACCGCGTCCAGGAGAAGCTGGTGCTCATGACGGAGCAGATCGGCCTCGTCAACGACAAGATGAAAGTCGTCGAGACCGGGATCAAGCGCTGGCGCAAGATATTAAAACAGCATCAGAAACAGATAGCAGCATTGTCGGGGCAGCTCGCAAAGCAGCTCAAAAAGAAAAGCATGAATGAAAAGAACATTCAAAAGGGGCAAAACGGGGCCGCGGAACCGAAAGCTGCACGAAAGCCGGTGCCTGTATAGCTGACAGAACGGATGAAAGGAATGAAGTGTAATGAGAATCGTATTCATTGAACCGAAGAGCCCGAATCTTCATATATTCTCCCGTTTCAAGCTTCCGAGAATCGGGTGCACTCTCCTTGCCACCATCGCACGCGACCAGGGGCACAGGGCGAGGGTGTTTGTGGAAGAGCTGGCTGAAATCGACTGGGATGAAGTAAAGCGCGCCGACCTGGTGGGAATTTCCACGATCACCTCGACCGCGCCGAGAGCGTATGCGCTGGCCGACAAGATCCGCAGAATGGGCATCAAGGTGGTCCTGGGCGGTCCCCACGTGACGTATCTGCCGGAAGAGGCGGTCAAGCACGCGGACTACGTGCTGGTGGGGGAGGCTGAGCACACCTTCCTGGAGCTGCTCGAGCACCTCGAGGGAAAAAGGCAGGAGAAGGACGTGCACAACCTCGTGCGCTCTGCCAAGGGAAGGCGGATCGTGCGCACGGAGCTGTCCGGGGAGCGCGTTGACATCGATAAAAACCCGGCGCCGGATTTTTCCCTTGTCCGCGGGTTCCAGGGGGCGGCAACGAATTTCCACGGCCGCGTCATTCCCATCCAGGTGTCGAGGGGCTGCCCTCACGACTGCTCCTTTTGCTCGGTGACGGGAATGTTCGGCCGCAAAATGCGTTACAGGAGCACGCAGAATGTCATAAGAGAGCTGAGTCAGTACAATGACAAAAAGTATCACATCTTCTTTTATGACGACAACTTTGCAGCGTCGCCCCGCAGGGCTAAAGAGCTGATCATGGCGATGTTGAGAATGGGAACGAACTTCACCTGGTCCACGCAGCTGCGGGCGGACGCGGCCCGTGACGTGGGCCTGCTCGAGCTGATGAGCGCGGCCAACTGCGTGGCCGTGTACATAGGAGTGGAAAGCGTAAATCCCGAGAGCCTGAGACTGTCGAAAAAACGTCAGGACCTGGAAGAAACCAGGGAAAATCTTCTGCGTTTTCACAAGTCCGGGATTCAAGTCCATGGCATGTTTGTCCTCGGGTTCGACACGGACGGCCCGGATTCATGGAAGGCAACCGTGCAGTTTGCCAAAGACACGCACATCGCAACGATCCAGGCGCTCATCCTGACGCCCCTTCCCGGATCGCGAACGTTTGATGAGCTCAGCAGCGCCGGGCGCATCATGTTCAAGGACTGGTCGCTCTACGACAGTCACCACGTCGTGTTCCGTCACCCGACCATGAGCCCGGAACAGCTTCAGAATGCCCATATACAGGCGCACCGCGCGTTTTACTCCAACCGGAAGATTGCGCGCGGGCTCATGCACAGGGATTGGGCGAATGTGGCCATAGCCGTGTATGCAAGGGGCCTGCAGAGCAAGTGGATACAGAAAAATGATATATACATGAAAGCCCTCAAGCTTCTTACCCCCACGCCCCAGCTCGAGATCATGCTGGACATGAAAATGCCGGCCCTCGTGGATTAACAGTTCCTTCCCTGCATTGCCTGGGGGGATCGAAGGGGCCGGGCCTTGAATCTTGAATTTTTTGG